>NZ_JBXWRM010000006.1:0-234134 GCF_059612905.1 Ruegeria sp. YKSD163 | reverse complement strand
TCTGACATCACGCTTGAAATCGGGGTGGAGAGCCACGACAAACTCTATCGCAATCCTTTCCTCGATCCGCTGAAACCCCATGAACTCAAGGCAAATATCGCCACGCCGAAAAATCCGAGCAATGCCTGAAGCAGATATCGACCGCATCTACGACTACGACCCGCAATACCTGGCCGACATCCTGAAGTCTGTCAAAATCATCGCCATGGTGGGGGCCAGTGCGGACAAGACCAAGTTCAGCTATGGCGTACTGCGCCAGCTTAGCGAAATCGGCTACGACATCCTACCGGTCAATCCCAATCCGACTGTCACCGAAATCCGGGGATTGAAGGTCTATCACTCTCTGGAGGAAATCGACCAGCCGGTCGACATGGTAGATGTTTTCCGACCCAAAGAGGAGCTTTACGGCTTCGCCGAGAAAGCCATCGCCATCGGGGCAAAAGTGCTTTGGGGTCACGGACGAGGCGGACCTCAGGTGCTGCGATCGAAGTTCCCAATTTCGGCAAGGAAAAGAACCATCGTCTTCACCGGTAACAGAAACGCTACGGTCTTATTGAATTCCGCGCGACGAAGACAGCCTTGAAAGAGCCGCAACCAACAAGTTCAATCACTTGCTGGCGGAGATGAGCGCAAGATGAACTACTGGGTACTGGGACAGCAAAACACCGGGGAATATTCCGGTTTTCTCAAGCCGCTCGACGGGGATCTTGGCCATGTCGAACTCGTCGATACCAGCATCGACATCGGCATCAAGCCGATCATGCAGTTCCTCGTCATGACCGCCGGGCGGCAAGTCAAACCGGAGCGGTTGCAGCGCAAGGTCAGTCACGACATGAGTGCGGACCGGATCGACGATCTGGCGATGGTGCACACCTGTCTGACGGTCTCCGAGTCGCTCAAGGCGCTGATCGAGCAATTTGCGCCGGGCGATGTGCAATACGAACCCTTCGACGTGATCGGCAAGCGCGACGGGGCGTTTCAGCAAAGGCGCTACTGGTTCATCCCGACGGTGCGGCTGCACGCGATGGACAAGGAAAAGACGCGGCCGACGCTCGCAGATATCGGGTATTTCAGGCAGTCAACGCCTTTGGAAGACCAGCATATCGTCTTCGATGCCAGCGTCACCGACAACCGGGCGATATTCGCCAGTGCGGAATATCCCGGCATTCTTTTCGTCAGCGACGCCCTCGTGGAAGCGATCGAAGCGTCGGGCCTGACCGGCGCGCGGTTCCGGCGAAATTTCCCGGCAGAGTAATTCAGGTCAGGTATTAATCATGGCAGACTTCTTCAGCTTCCGCCGCGCCGCGGTGCCAGGTTGCGTTGCAGGTCCTTACGGTCAGAGGGGAAATGTGTGATGGGCGCGGTCATTTCTTACGACGACGAAACCTGCGTAGACCCGGTGCTGCTTCCGCCGGAAGGGCGGGCGTTCGGATCTCAGATGGCCGATGCGGTCGACCGCTACCTGCGGGACGTGCACAGCAAGGCCCGGGTTGCTTACGGCACGGAGATCATGGCCAAGGGTGAACCCTTTGACCGCTACGCCTACGATTTCGCCATCGCGGCGCGGGTCGCCTTACCAGAGGAGATGTTTCTGCCGAAGGTCATCGTGAAGACTGGCGTGACAATCCCGGATTTCTACTCCAATTTCGGGTTCCTGTTCGTCAGCGATGCCTTCAAGGCCCTGGTGCAGGACTTCGACGGGGACATTCACCAATTCGTTCCGGTCGAGATCGTGGACGCGAACGGCGCGCCCTATACCAAGTCGGGCTTTTCCTATTTCAAATGCCGGCAGGTGCTCGATACGGTCGACGAGACCAGCGAGCGCCTCGATTTCTCGCATCACCGGACCGCGCGCCCCGGCGATCCCAGCCCGTTCACCTACACGGTCCGCAGCCCGTTCCGGGTCTTCAAGGACAAGGTCGGGACCGCCGGTATTTGGCGAGAACTCAGGTGCCTTTACGGCTATTTCGCGTCCGAGGCCTTTCTGGCCCGGGCGCAGGCTCAAGGGTTGACGGGTATCTACAGATACACAGATTTCGAAGAAGTTCGGGCAGTATAGGCGGGGGCGATTGTATGCGGCGCAACGCAGGAAGCAGAATGCAAGAAAAGGCCACAGCGCCGATACATTGGCGTGCCAACATATCAAGAAGGGTGACCCGCGCATGACATGGATACTTGTTCACCATGCATCCTTCGGGCCGTTTTTTCCGGAGGGACGTTTCGAAACGCGGCAGATCAGACCCAAGAAGGCGATTGTTGCTGACTGCCGGCGGTGTTATCCGCCTCGAAAGCCAACGGAAAGGTAGCTTATGCTGGGAAGAACGATGTGTATGTTCGCAATGGTTGCGATCGCTACTGACGCACATGGGGCGTCGTTTAGACAAGACTGCATAGCAACGGACGCACGCGCTTACTTTGGGCCTAGTTCAGAAGGTGAAATTGCACCTTCGCAGACTTCACGCGGAGATTCCGTATCTTTTGATTTCATTGTTTCGGACGGGGTTGTTGTTGTCTTTTTGTCTGTTTCCAACGACGAGCATCCTGCGCGAATGCGAGTGAGTCTGAATGGACAACATACCGACAGAGTTTCGCGTCCGGAAATTGAATATGCCAATGAAGTCGGTGGTGGCAACATCTCGCTGATGGATAGCGATATTTCAATGAGTTCCGATTGGCATCGACCAGATCCGTCGTCCGATCTTATGTGGCCCGACCGAGGCTGGAGCGCCTCGTTGAAATACGGATACCCGGCACCTTCAGGTTTCTTGATCGTTAGCGATGATACGCGACAGGGTGCCAACGGTGTATACATGGAGATGATCGACGTGGTTTGTGCAGATGGTTTCAAAGACTACCGCGCGCTCGAGCACGCACTTAGGGCAGAGTTCACAAACTTGGTTCATCAGTAGGGGACGAAATCGCTTCTTCAATTGTACCCAAAAAAAGAGTTGTTGGTGCGTCGAGACCAAACAAAACCTGCCGATGTCGATCCCGAGAGTGACCGGGCCGTTCAGCGCTCAAATCGGTCCACTGGACCGATTTGCGGGATGCGCCTCACCTAGCTCCGCGCGCGTCTTTCCATAGTCGATCAGGCTCGAGCGGTCGAGGTGCCCGATCTTCTCCTTGCCCAGATCGCGATTGAGGGTCGTGAGCGTGGCGGCCTTGGCTCGCGACGCGGCGGTTTCCCTACCTCGCACATATCGGTTATATGAAGGTCGATGAGGTCGCCAAAGGTCTGGAGGCGGGAAACGGACGACTTGTTCGGCGCCAGCCCCTGATCGACCCGGGTCTCCGCCTGGCGGGCCCAACGATGGGCGTCGTCGCGGCGGAGGAACGTCTCGCTCGCGTAGCGGCCCTTTCGTCTGATCTGGACCCGGTAGGCACCGGAGGGGAGCTTGGTGATGGAGGCCATTTTCGTGTGCGCTGTGTGTGCAATGAGTCGTCGTAGAGGGGCAAATTCGGGGATATTGGGGCGTAGTGCAGCGTAGCAGCATCCGCCGCCAACAGTTTGAAGATACACAAAAATGCAAATAAATCAACACGCTAGATTGTCCGCGGCCCCTATGATGGACTGGACAGATCGGCATTGCCGCTATCTGCATCGGCTGCTCAGTCGACAGACGCTGCTTTATACCGAGATGGTGACCGCGCCGGCTTTGGTCCGGGGGGGCGCATTACATCTGTTGGAATATAGCCCCGAAGAACATCCGGTGGCCTTGCAACTGGGCGGCTCGGACCCCGAGGAATTGGCGCAGGCGGCGCGGCTGGGGGCGGATGCGGGCTATGACGAGATCAACCTCAACTGCGGCTGTCCGTCGGACCGGGTGCAGTCGGGCACATTCGGGGCAGTGCTGATGAAACATCCCGGGCTGGTGGCCGAGTGTGTGGCCGCCATGCGCGCGGCAGTCGATGTCGAGGTGACGGTGAAATGCCGGATCGGGGTCGACGATCAGGACCCCGAGACCGTGTTGCCCGATTTCCTGGAACAGGTCGCCGGGGCTGGGTGCCAGCGGGTCATCATCCATGCGCGCAAGGCCTGGTTGCAAGGGCTGAGCCCGAAGGAGAACCGGGACATCCCGCCGCTCGATTACGATCTGGTGCACCGGATGAAGGCGCGGTTTCCCGAACTGCATATCTCGATCAATGGCGGTATCGACACGCTCGCGGCGGCGCGGGCGCATCTGGACGCGGGGCTGGATGGGGTGATGATCGGGCGGGCGGCCTATCACCAGCCTGCCGATATCCTGTGCCAGGCCGATCCTATGATCTATGGCACGGGCGAGGCCAGCGACCCGGTGACGGTGGCGCGTGCCATGCTGCCTTATATCGAGGCGCATCTGGCCAATGGCGGGCGGCTGCATCAGGTGACCCGGCACATGCTCGGGCTGTTTGCCGGGCGCCCGGGTGCGCGCGGCTGGCGGCGGATGCTGTCCGAAGGCGCGGTGCGCCCGGGCGCCGGGCCGGAGCTGGTCGAGGCGGCGCTGGGACAGGTTGCCGGGTAAGCGCCGCGACCTTGGGAAAAGGTAGGATGCAATGATTGCCTATGTCACTGTTGGCGCCGATGACATCGCTGCTGCGAAACGGTTCTATTCGGCCTTCCTGCCGTTGCTGGGATATGGTCTGAAAGAGGGGCCCGAGGGCCTCAGCTATGCGCTGCCGGTGGCGCCGGGGCAGTCGCCGCTGCTGCCGGATTTCTATGTCAAACCGCCCTTTGACGGTGGCCCCGCCTCGGCCGGGAATGGCGCCATGGTCGCCTTTGAGGCGCGCAATCAGGCGCAGGTGCGCGCGTTGCATGCCGCGGCCCTTGTTGCGGGCGGCGCGGACGAGGGGCAACCGGGGTTTCGCCCCGATTATGGGCCGCAGTTCTATGTGAGCTATCTGCGTGACCCGCAGGGCAACAAGATCGCGCTGTTCTCCAGCAACCCGGCAGAGCCCGGGCGGGACGGGTAGGGGCCAGTGATTCAGCGCAGGTGATAGCCGCGAAACTCCTTGACTGTCGACAGGCTGAGCAGCGTTTTCATCTGCGACACGGCCGGGATCGCCGACAGTGAACTGCGGTAAAGCGCCTCGTAATCAGCGGGGGAATGCACGCAGACCCGGATCAGGAAATCGAACTCACCGGTGATCATGTGGCATTCCAGGATCTCGGGCATCGACAGGATTGCCTTTTCAAAGGCTTCCAGGTCTTCGCGCCGTTGCGAATTCAGTTTCACCTCGATAAAGACCTGCACCTCCAGCCCCACGGTCTGGCGGTCGATCTGGGCGGCATAGTTGCGGATGATGCCCTCGGCTTCCATCAGCTTGACGCGCCGGTGACACGCCGATAACGACAGCCCGATCCGCTCGGACAGGGCCGACATCGAGATCTGGCCGTCCTGCTGCAAGACGGAAAGAATCTTCTTGTCTAGGCTATCCATCGGAAATTTTCTCACTTCGCCAGTCAGATTAGGATTTTTTCCGAAAATTTTCCAACTGACAAGGAATTTTCGAAACAAATCGTCTGATCTGTGGTGTACTTTACAAGTGCGTCAGAAAGACGCGCAGCATTCCCAGGGAGGAAGACATGACAACCAAATTCGTCGTCGGCTACGACGGCAGCGCGGCGTCCCGCAGGGCGCTCGACTTCGCCATGGAGCGGGCGAAGGCTGGCGGAGCCTCGATCATCGTCGCACATGTTCTGGAATGGTCGCCTTACTCGTTCCTGACACCGACCGAGATCGAAGAGCGTCACAAGCGCCGCGCCGAGGAAATGGCCCGCGCCGAAACCGCGATCCTGGCCCCGCTCAAGGCGGAGCTGGCCAGCAGCGGCGTCGAGGTCGAGACCGCGATCCGCTACGGGCAGGTCGCCGACACGCTGTGTGACATCGCCACCAAGAGCGGTGCGGCACAAATCTTCATCGCACGTCAGGGTGAAAGCGGCCTGGCCGCGCGTGTTTTCGGCTCGGTTGCCGGAACGCTCGCACAATGCGCCCCCGTGCCTTGCACGATCGTGCCGTAAACGGCCAACAGACGAGGGATATCATGAACACATCCATCAAAGCCGCGGCACTGGCCGCGCCCATGGCCGCGCTCAGCGCAGCGCCGGTCCTGGCCCAATCCGTCGACGAGAAGGTCAATCAGATCTTCGCAAGCTCGACCGGCTGGTTCGTCAATTTCATTTTCAGCCCCTTTCCCGGCACCTCCTTTCCCTGGATCGTGATGTGGCTGGTGATCGCCGCTACGGTGTTCACGCTCTATTTCGGGTTCATCCAGTTCCGGGCGTTTCCGCATTCCATCTCGCTGGTCAAGGGCGACTATTCCGACCCCAATGACGCGGGCGAGGTCAGCCATTTCCAGGCGCTGGCCACCGCGCTGTCGGGTACCGTGGGTCTGGGCAACATCGCCGGTGTGGCCGTTGCCGTGGGCATCGGCGGTCCGGGCGCGACCTTCTGGATGATCCTTGCCGGTCTGATGGGCATGGCGTCGAAATTCACCGAATGTACGCTGGGTGTGAAATACCGCAACGAATATGCAGACGGCACCGTTTCGGGCGGCCCGATGTATTACATGACAAAGGGTTTTGAAGAGCGCGGCATTCCGGCGGGCAAGTTCCTGGCCATCCTGTTCTCGATCTTCTGTATCCTGGGCGCCTTTGGTGGCGGCAACATGTTCCAGGCCAACCAGGCGCATGCGCAGATCACCAATGTTGTGGGTGAGTTCCCGGGCTGGATCACCGGCCTGATCTTTGCCGGTATCGTGTTTGCGGTCATCGTCGGCGGCCTGAAATCCATCGCCAGTGTGACCGAAAAGGTCGTTCCGTTCATGGGCGTTCTTTATGTGGCCACCGCGCTGGTGATCATCCTGATGAACGCGGACATGATCGGCTGGGCCTTTGGTCAGATCTTTGCCGGTGCCTTCACCGGGGCCGGCGTGGCCGGCGGCATGGTCGGCGCGCTGATCCAGGGCTTTAAGCGGGCCGCCTTCTCGAACGAGGCGGGCGTGGGTTCGGCGGCTATCGCCCACTCGGCGGTGCGCACCAAGGAACCGATCACCGAAGGTTTCGTGTCGCTGCTGGAGCCGTTCATCGACACCGTGGTGATCTGCACCATGACCGCGCTGGTGATCATCATCACCGGTCAGCTGGTCAGCGATCCGAACACCGGCCTCTACCTGCTGGACGAGGGCGCAAGCACCATCCAGACCGTGGACGGCAACAAGGGCGTGGCTCTGACCTCGGCGGCCTTCTCCTCGGCCTTCCCGTTCTTCAAGTACATCCTGGCCATCGCGGTGATCCTGTTTGCCTTCTCGACCATGATCAGCTGGTCCTATTACGGCCTGAAGGCCTGGACCTTCCTGTTCGGCGAAGGCAAGACCACCGAACTGGTGTTCAAGGTGATCTTCTGCCTCTTCGTGGTGATCGGCGCGTCGGCCAGCCTGGGCCCGGTCATCGACTTCTCGGATGCGGCGATCTTTGCCATGGCGGTTGTCAACATCATCGCGCTCTATCTGCTGATGCCGATCGTCAAGAAAGAGCTCGACTCCTATCTGTCGCGGCTCAAGTCGGGCGAAATCAAGAAGTTCAACTAAAGCTTTGGACTAAAATGAAAAGGGCGGGGGAAACCCCGCCCTTTTGCGTTGGAGGAAAAGTAAGTGACCTGAGCGGGCCTCTTGCCTGTGGAGGGGCATCGTGGCGCGCAGCTGTCCCGGCCCGATGATCCGATCGTCAGCCCATCCTCTCAAAAGTCTGCCTTGGCAGGAGATGCGGACGTTGTGAATGACCAGAGCTCTGGCTTTGGCAGGGATTATTCCGCCGCCAATGCTTTCTGCCGACAATAACAGGATGCCTTGATGGGCACCTCGGATCGAGCCACCGCCTTGTCCAGCTGAAGCTTGATGTGGGCGGCCTCAACCGTTTCGCCACGCCGGGTGAGGCATTCGTGCAGACCGTGCAGGCTCCACACGTTTCCCGGATGCTGGCATGCCCGGCTGAGCGTGGTGTCCAGACCAAGGTCGGCGCGATATACCGCCTCTGCTTCCTCCATCTGACCCTGTTCAAGGAGCAAGGCACCGAGCGCGTGGCGGGTGGGCTGCATCCATCCCCAGGGCTCGTCGTAGGGGAGGTTGTCGTCGATCTCCACAGATTTGCGCAGATGATCAAAAGCGGTTTCGTGCTCTCCCTTGTGATAGGCGAGTTCACCCAGCATCATTTGTTCGGCGACCTTGAGAATGTCACGACACGTGTTGTTAAACAGCATGCGGCTTTCGGGGACCCGCGCCAATGCCTCATAGAACTCTGCCTTTTCTTGCTCGGCCTCCGCGATCCTGTGCAGGTTGGCCAAGGCAACCGTGCGCGCATAGCGCATCATGGCGATCGTTACGCAATAGAGCTCTTCATCCTTTGGCAGATCCTGATCCAGAATATCCTGCCACCGCCCAAATCTGATCAGCACATGCTGTTTCATGGGGACGAAGCCTTCAAACCAGTCGGCCATCGGGCGAAGAGTTTCCGATGGCAAGGTGTCGATGAGTTCTTCGGCCGCTTCCAATGCAGCTGTGGGCTGCCCCAGGAACATCGCACCGTAGATCTTGAAGTGATAGTTGTGGCACCGATAGACGGAGTAGAAGTTGTCCGGTCCTTCGCGCTCGAGGAATTTCCGGTCTGCCACAATGGCCGCATGATTGCGTAGCACCACGTTCATGTAATCTCCGCACAAGACGTCGACATGGGTCGGCATATGGAGCAGGTGTCCGGCATCAGGTACCAAAGTGCTCAATGCATCCCCGTGACGAAGCGCCCGCTCGGGATGCGGCGACATCTCCATCAGATGAATGTACATGTGTAGCAGCCCAGCGTGCTGCCATGCGCCGGGAAGCGAGGCAAAAGCTTTGTCGAGCAACGCGATGGCTTCAAGCGTGTCGGCCCCATCCGCCGGCTTCCCTGTCGGGAGATCCCAAAGCTGCCAGGGTGTTCGGTTCATGATCGCCTCGGCAAATATGGCGCACACATCGAGATCCCGACCGAATTGGGCATGAACTTTTCGCATCGCGTCGGCGAACGCATCATTCCATGGGCTGAAATCCTCGATATCCGATGATGTGGGGTAGCGCGCCGGGATGGCTTCGATCAGAGCGCGCTCAACCGGTGTTAGCTGGTCGAGCAGCGCCATGGCTGAACCGATGGACGACTTCGCCAGTCCTAGGCAGTCAGGCTTTTCCTCATCTTCAAACGCCTCCCAAGGCTTGTTGTAGTTTGGCCCGATACAGTAGGCGATGCCCCAGTACGCCATAGCGCAGCCCGGATCTTCAGCCACGGCATTCTGAAAACATATGATCGCCTCTTCGTGGTTATAGGCGTATGTCCAGGCCAAACCCCGGTCAAACCAACGCTGTGCTGCATCCGACCTTGTTGTCACTTTCCGGGAATAGCTCCCGAGTTCGTAATATTCCATCGCACTATCCTTCCATCCAATTGTTTAACCATACGACGGAAGCGCTCGTTTCCAAAGGGGCGGTGCCAACGGGTTTCCATGTGGGCATAGGCTCAAGATACTGGTTGCTTCGGACGCTGATCTGCCGTTCTCCATTTTGTTGCATATTCAGGGTCGGCTGACGACGTGAGGGTCAACTTCATGTGACGTTGGACACACGCACTTGTCCTACAAGACCGCTTTTCCTTGCCACGCCGGCGTTGTACCCCTGACGGAACCCAAGAGCGGAGACTGCCCCATGCCCGATACGATGCTGCTGTTGCAGATGCTGGCCCTGCTGATTGTGATCGGCGCCTTTGCCGGGGTGCTGGCGGGGCTGCTGGGCGTGGGGGGCGGTATCGTGCTGGTCCCGGCTTTCTTCTACGCGTTCCAGACGCTGGGCTATGGCGGGCCGCAGCTGATGCAGATGTGCCTGGCCACGTCGCTGGCCACCATCATCGTGACCTCTCTGCGCTCGGTTCTGAGCCATAACAAGAAGGGCGCGGTGGATTGGGATATCCTGCGCGGCTGGGGGCCGGGGATCGCGCTGGGTGCGGTTCTGGGTGTCATGGTGGCGGCTTCGCTGCGCTCGGTCGCGTTGCAGGCGCTGTTTGGCGTGCTGGGGATCGTGATTGGCGCCTATCTGGGGCTGGGGCGCGCCCATTGGCGGTTGGGCGAGGCGATGCCTGTCGGCCCGCGCCGGTTGATCCTGTCGCCGATGGTGGGGTTCCTGTCGGTACTGATGGGGATCGGCGGTGGCAGTTTCGGCGTGCCGCTGATGAGCCTTTACAACACGCCCATCCATCGCGCGGTTGCCACCGCCGCGGGTTTTGGCGTGATCATCGCGGTGCCCTCGGTGCTGGGGTTCCTGCTGTTGCAGATCGACCCGGCGCAGCGGCCGCCGCTGACAGTGGGGGCAGTCAATCTGGTGGCATTCGGCGTGGTCATCTGCATGACGCTGATCACCACGCCCTGGGGGGTGAAGCTGGCCCATGCGATGGACCCCAAGCCGCTGAAACGCATCTTTGCCGTGTTCCTGACGCTGGTGGCGCTCAACATGCTGCGCAAGGCTCTGGGATGGTAGAGGAGTTTCTGCGCCGGGGCTGGCTGCGGTTTCCCTTTGATCCGGTACTGGCCCGTTGGTGCGCTCATGTTCTGCCTGTCGCGCGGCGTGCGGTGACCGATCCTGCCCATGCGCAATGGCTCGATTGCGAGGGCACCTGGTTCATCGGTGTCGATGCGCTGGACAACGATGCTGAGGGCCGGGTGGGGGATGGTCCGGTGCTGGCCGGGCAGGCGGTGGACTATATCCGCCGTCATCTGAGCATGTTGCCCCTGCATCGCGGTCAGATCTCGGTCACCTATCCCGGCTATCCCCGCCCGCGCCGGGGCGAGGGCGAGGCAGCCTTCCGCTATCGCCTGAACCGGGGGGCGGCGCATGTGGACGGGTTGAAGCCCTCGGGCCCCGACCGTCGCCGTCATGTCGATGAACCGCATGGCTGGATCCTCGGCCTGCCGCTGACCGAGGCGCCGCCCGAGGCCGCGCCGCTTATTCTGTGGGAGGGCAGCCACCGCATCCTGGGTCCTGCGCTGGCCCGCGCGATGGAAGGGTATCCGCCCGAGGACTGGCACCGGGTCGACGTGACCGACGCCTATCAGTCCGCGCGGCGCGAAGTGTTCGAAACCTGCCCGCGAATCGCCCTGCATGCGCGCCCGGGCGAGGCCTATCTCCTACATCGGCACTGCCTGCACGGGGTCGCCGCCTGGGCCGAAAGTGTGGATGCCGTTCCCGATGGACGCATGATTGCCTATTTCCGGCCCGAACTACCCGGAGGGGTTAGAGAGTGGATCGAGTACCCGTAAACGGGGAAAAATACCTCCCAATACGTGAAATGCACATCTTGCTTTCGCGGGGAGGGTGTAAACTGGAAACAATCCGAAAAACCCCGCTAACTTCCTGAAAAATGTGATATTTTTGCTCAGTTTTTTGGGGTTTGGGGGGATGTGATTATGCTGACGGCTCTTATTTTGCTCGGCACGGCCCTGACGGTCGGGACCATCGTTTGGGCGATAGATGAAAGCGATGATGACGACAATTCGGGCGGGGGCGAAGAACCGCCTGAAAGCCCCGAGATCACCGGTACCGAGGGCAACGATCTGCTTCAGGGAACGGATCTGGCAAACAGGATCAGCGGTGGTGCCGGGGATGACACCCTGTCCGGCGGCGGCGGTGATGACGTGATCTTTGCGGGGCTCGGCAATGACAGCGCCGATGGCGGCACTGGCAACGATGCGCTGCGTGGGGCGGGTGGCAACGACACGCTGTCGGGAGAGGGCGGTGACGACTTCCTGCATGGCAGCACAGGTCAGGACCTTTTGTCTGGCGGTGCCGGGAGCGACACGGTGCAGGGTGGCTTTGGAAATGACCGTTTGTCCGGCAATGGCGGCGATGACAGTCTTGACGGTGGCGGCGGGTCGGATTCGGTCTTTGGCGGTGACGGCAATGACGCCGCCGATGGCGGTAGCGGGGATGATGTGCTGCGCGGACAGGAGGGCGACGACTCCCTGTCCGGCGGCGACGGTGCCGACCTGCTGCATGGCAGTACCGGGCTAGATCATCTGGACGGAGGCGCGGGCAACGACACTCTACTGGGCGGCTATGGCAGCGACCGGTTGTCGGGGGGCGCTGGCAATGACAGCCTCGATGGCGGGGTCGGGCCGGATGTGATCGACGCCGGGGACGGTAACGACATCGCATTGGGTGGCGCTGGAGACGACGTCCTGCGTGGTCAGGAGGGCGAAGACAGCCTGGCGGGCGGTGACGGCGCCGATGTGCTGCGCGGCGGTCTGGGCAAGGACATTCTGCTGGGCGGCAATGAAAACGACACCTTGCTGGGTGGCTATGCTGCAGACTGGATCCTTGGCGAGGCGGGCGCTGACAGTCTCGACGGCGGTGCCGGATACGACATGCTGGACGGTGGCGACGGCAATGACACGATCATGGGGCTTGTCGGCCGGCCCGGCACTGCGGCCCCGGGCGTGATCGACCGACTGGATCCTGACACCATCCTGGGTGGTGCGGGAGATGACGAGTTGTGGCTGGGCAGCGGCGATCAGGCCACCGGCGGCGATGGGGCCGACACATTCGTTGTCGGGCCCTGGATGCAGGAGACCGCGGTTGCGCGGATCGACGATTTCAATGCCGCCGACGATCGGCTTCGGATCGAGGTGCCCAGCGGCATCAGCGGCGATGTGACCGTCGAGGAAGAGCCCGACAATGAGGGCGTTGCGCTTGTCCTTTACGACGGCGTCATCGTGGCGTGGATCGACGGGGCCTATCCAGGCCTGACAGCCGCCGATATCCAGGTTGTGGAAAACGATGACCTGCTGACGGCCTGACGTCTTGGATCACAGAGTGCCGTCCGCGCATTCCGGATGCGGGCGGCGTCTGTTCAGGCAAAGAGCAGTTCAGTCCTGCGCCTGCCGCGCGGCCCGGCCTCCCCGGCGCTTGCGCAGTTGCGGCGCGCGGCCCGGCAAGTCTTCCATGATGGCGCGGCGTTCCTCGGGCTGCATCTTCGACCAGCGTGAGATCTCGTCAATCGAGCGATAGCAGCCGGTACAGATGCGCTCGGTCGGGTGCACCACGCAGATGCGGATGCAGGGGCTGTCGACCTCGTTGCGTTTCCAGACCATGTCGGACATCGGCCAAAGCCCCCTAGAGATTGCGCAGGCGATCCAACGCCCCCTGCAAGATATAGGCCGCCGCCACATGGTCGATCACCTCTGAGCGACGCTTTCGTGTCGTATCCGCCTCAAGCAGCGCCTTTTCTGCGGCAACCGTGCTCAGGCGCTCGTCCCAGAAGGTGATCGGAACCTCGGTCAGGCGGCTCAGGTTGCGGGCAAAGGCGCGGGTCGACTGACAGCGCGGCCCCTCGCTGCCATCCATGTTGCGGGGCAGGCCCAGCACGATCCCTGCGATCTCGCGCTGCTCGAGAATTGCAAGCAGGGCGCTGGCATCCAGCCCGAACTTCTTGCGGCGGATGGTTTCCAGCGGGGTGGCCACGCCGCGCATCCGGTCGGACACGGCGACACCGATGGTCTTGTCACCCAGATCAAGCCCGGCCAGCGCGCTGAACGGGGGCAGGGCGGCGGCGAATTCCTCGACCGTGTCGCAGATCATTCGGCCAGCCCCGCCTTTTGCGCGGCGCTCTCGATCAGCACCAGCGCATCCGCGCTTTCGGCATAGACCTGACGCGCTTCGTCCAGGATGGCGCGGGCGCGGTCGGTTTCGCCCAGCACGGCAAGGGCGCCGATCAGGCGACCCCATTCCTGCGGCGTTCCGCCTTCGGTGGCCAGCCGGGTCGACAGGCGGGTCACCATGCCACGGATCATTTCGGCCCGGGTCTCTGCGTCCATTTCAGAAGCCGCTTCGATATCCTCTCGCCGGGGTCCGGGCAGCGCGGTGGTGGCTGGCGGGGCGGGCGGGGTATAGTCGGTGACCCCGGCGCGCATCGCCAGTTCGCCGATCTGGTCTCGGATCGCCTCGCCCCAGGCAGTGCCCGCCGGAGCGGTCTGCAATGTACGCGCCCAAGTGTTGAAGGCCAGGTCGGGCCGCCCGATCTGGGCCAGCATGGTGCCCCAGTAATAACGCGCGGGCCCGTATTCGGGGTCACGCCGCAGCGCCTCGAACAGCGCGGCCTCGGCCTCGGGCGAGACATAGCCGCCGGCGGCGCGGATCATCAATTCGGCCTGTTCGGTGTAATCCTGCGGGCTGGCATCGCCCTGAAGCAGGGCGATTACGCGTCCCTTGGCGGTATAGGCCGCCTGGAAGTTGCCGGTATTGGCCTCATGCTGGGCCAACAACATATGGCCCTGGATATCGTCGGGGCGCTGGGCCACGGTGTCGCGCAGTTTCTCCAGCAGATCGGCATAGCCAGGTTCCAGCTGAAGCGCGGGCTGCGGCGGCACGCGGGCTTCTGCCTCGGTCTGGCCGGGACGGTCGGTGCGGTTGGCCTGCGCAATGTCGAGGCGCAGTTGCAGCGGCAGGTCGCCATAGCCCGGCGCGCCCAGCCGGGAGTAGAGCGTCATCGTGCCGCCCACGATCACCACCGCGCCCACCAGCGCCGCCAGCCCGACCTTGCGGCGGGACTGTTCACCGCCTTCGGCCTCGGCGCGCATCTGGGTATCGGCGGCCAGGATGCGGCGCGAGATTTCGGTGCGGATGCGCTCGGCATCAGCGGCGTCGATCACGCCGCGCGCCAGATCGCGGTCAACGCCCGCAAGCTGATCGCGATAGACACGCAGGTCATAGGCCGCCGCCGGTTCCGCAGCAGCGCGCGCGCGCATCATCGACAGCGCCAGCAGCGCCGCCACGGTCAGGGCCATCAGGGTGACGAGGATCCAGAATGTCATGAGCGCTCCGCGTTGATGCCCTTCATCTAGACCTGCCTGTGCGCTGAAAAAAGGGGCAAAAGGACGCGAGGCGGTGCCATGTCGCAATCTCGCAATATTGCGGCGGTCCGGGACGGGGCTATGCTGGGGGGGCACGGCATATCTGCCACCAAGTCACGAACCGGATCGGATTCGCACATGAAGCACTATTCCGCCTTTGCCGTTGCGCGCGAAGCGCTGCGTTATCACACCGGATGGGAGCGCGCCTGGCGCTCGCCCGAACCGAAGAAGCGCTATGACGTCGTCATCGTCGGCGCCGGTGGGCACGGGCTTGCCACCGCCTATTACCTTGGCAAGAATTACGGCATCCAGAATGTGGCCGTGATCGAGAAGGGCTGGCTGGGCGGCGGCAATACCGGTCGCAACACGACCATCATCCGCTCGAACTACCTCCAGGACCCTTCGGCGGCGATCTATGAAAAGGCCCGCTCGCTCTACGAGACGATGAGCCAGGACCTGAACTATAACGTGATGTTCAGCCCGCGCGGCGTGATGATGCTGGCCCAGACCCAGCACGAGATCCGCGGCTACAAGCGCACCGCCCATGCCAATGCGCTGCAAGGGGTCAAGACCGAGTGGATCACCCCCGAGCGCGTCAAGCAGCTGGTGCCGATCATCAACCTGCACGGGCCCCGTTACCCGGTGCTGGGCGCGCTCTGGCAAGAGCGGGGCGGCACCGCGCGTCACGATGCGGTGGCCTGGGGCTATGCCCGGGCCTGTTCGGCCATGGGCATGGACATCATCCAGCAATGCGAGGTCACCGGCGTGCGCCGCGAGGGCGGGCAGGTCGTTGGTGTCGATACCACCAAGGGGTCGATCGACTGCGGCAAGCTGGGCGTCGTGGTGGCGGGTCATTCCGGCCAGCTGGCCGAGATGGCGGGCTTCCGCCTGCCGGTCGAGGCGCTGGCGCTACAGGCGCTGGTGTCCGAACCGATCAAGCCCTGCATGGACGTGGTGGTGATGGCCAACACGGTGCATGGCTACATGTCGCAATCAGACAAGGGCGAGATGGTGATCGGCGGCGGTACCGACGGGTTCAACAACTTTACCCAGCGCGGCAGCTTCCACCATATCGAGGAGACCGTGCGCGCCCTGGTAGAGACCTTCCCGATGATCAGCCGGCTCAAGATGCTGCGCCAATGGGGCGGCATCGTGGATATGACCGGCGACCGCTCGCCCATCATCTCGAAAACGCCGCTGGGCGGCTGTTTCATCAACTGCGGCTGGGGCACCGGCGGGTTCAAGGCGATCCCCGGATCGGGCTGGGCCATGGCACAGCTGATGGCAACGGGCCATTCGCCGCTGGCCGAGGCCTTCTCGCTGGACCGCTTCAAGGAAGGCCGCTTCATCGACGAAAGCGTGGCTGCAGGGGTGGCGCATTGACCAAGATTTTTCTCCGAAAAATCTTGTGCAGAGTTTTCGTCGAAAACTCTGCTCGCCGCGCAGACGCGAGGGGGGCGTGATGGCCTATTCCGAAGCCCTGGCCGAGACGATGCGCGCCGATCTGGGCGTCGAGCCGGGCTTGTCCGAAAAGAAGATGTTCGGCGGGCTCTGCTTTCTGTTGCATGGCAACATGGTCTGTGGCGTCACCCGCGACGGCGCCATGTACCGCCCCGGCAAGGCGCAAGAGGGCGCGGCGCTGGAACTGGGCGCGCAACCTCTCTCGTTCACCGGCCGCCCGATGGGCGGAATGGTGGAGTTGGACGCCGGCGCCTTTGAAGACGACGCGCTCCGCGCGAAACTGACCGAATTCTCGCTGGCCCATGCGGCTGGCCTGCCGCCGAAAGGATGAAGACATGCTGATCCTTACCTGTCCCTATTGCGGGGTCGAGGCCGATGAAACCGAACTCGCCGCAGGCGGCGAAGCGCATCTGAAGCGTTTCGGCCCGGGCTCGAGCGATGACGAGCTTCACGGCTATCTGTTCACCCGCGAAAACCCCAAGGGTGTGCATCTGGAACGCTGGCGGCATGCCTCGGGCTGCGGTAAGTGGTTCCATGCCGCCCGCTGTACCGCCACGCTGGAAGTATTCGGCACCTACAAGGCGCAGGTCAGCGGCCCGCCGCAGGAAATCCGCGACGCGATCTCGGCCCGCCGCCCCGGCTGGAGCTGGAGGGAATTCTCCTGATGTCCACCTTCTTCCCGTTCTTCTCTTGCGAAAGGTTCACGTAAGATGAGCACCCGTCTCGCAAAACAGGGCCGCCTGATCGACCGTTCGAAGCAGGTGACCTTTACCTTCAATGGCACCACCATGCGTGGGTTCGAGGGCGATACGCTCGCCTCGGCGCTTCTGGCCAACGACCAGATGATGATGGGCCGCTCGTTCAAGTATCACCGCCCGCGTGGGGTGGTGGCCAGCGGCGCAGAAGAGCCCAACGCACTGGTGGGTCTGGGTGAGGGGACGCGGTTCGAGCCGAACCAGCGCGCCACCACGACCGAGCTGTTCGATGGCCTCAAGGCCGCCAGCCAGAACCATTGGCCGAACCTCGATTTCGATATCGGAGCGGTGAACACCTATCTGTCGCGCTTTCTGCCGGCGGGGTTCTATTACAAGATGTTCATCCACCCGGCGCCGTTCTGGAAACATGTCTACGAGCCGATCATCCGCCGCTCGGCCGGTCTGGGCAAGGCGCCCGACAAGGAGCTGGTGGATGCCGATACCTATGAGCATTTCCATGTCCATACCGATATCCTGGTGATCGGCGGCGGCGTGGCCGGGTTGCAGGCGGCCAAGGTGGCAGCAAGCTCGGGCGCGCGGGTGCTGCTGATCGAACAGACCGCCCATTGGGGTGGCCGCGCGCCGGTCGATGGCGGCACCATCGACGGCTTGTCGCCCGACGAATGGGTGAGCCGCACCGTGGCCGAGCTGGAAGCGATGGAGAATGTCACCCTGCGCGCCCGTACCATGGGCGCCGGTGTCTATGACCATGGCTATGCGCTGGGATACGAGCGGGTGGCCGACCATACCCCCGGCGTGCCCGGGCCGCGCCACCGGTTGTGGCGGATCCGCGCCAAGCAGATCGTCAGCGCCACCGGCGCCATCGAACGCCCGCTGTCCTTTGCCGGCAACGATGTGCCCGGCGTGATGCTGGCGGGCGCGATGCGCGACTATGTGGTGAACTGGGGCGTGACCCCGGGCCAGCGCGTGTTGGTTGCCACCAACAATGACGATGCTTATCGCACCGCGATCATTCTGAAACAGGCCGGAGTCGATGTGCTGCGCATTCTCGACGCCCGCAAGGAGGGCGGCGGTGCGTTGGCCGACGAAGCGCGCGCGCTGGGCATCCGGGTCGATCCCGGCAAGGCGATTGCCAAGGTCAAGGGCGGAAAGCGGGTCAAGAAGGTCTCGATCTGTAACCAGGACGGTGTCGGCGGCGCGCGTGAAGAGGTCGAGGCCGATGCGGTCGCGATGTCGGGCGGGTGGTCGCCGGTGGTGCATATGTGGTCCCATTGCGGCGGCAAGTTGATCTGGGACCGCGCCAATGCGCATTTCCGCCCCGATCCCGATCGCCCGCCGCTGGGTGCGGATGGCAAGGGCTATGTGGTTGCCGCCGGTTCCGCCAACGGACCGCTGGCGCTGGATCAGGTGATGGCAGATGCCGATGCCGCAGGCAAGGCCGCGGCCAAAGCCGCCGGCTTTACCCCCAAGCGCACCAAGGCGCCCGAGGGCGCGGCCACGGGTGAGAACGCAATGGAGGCGGTCTGGCTGATGCCCGCCAATGCAGAAATCCAGCTGCGGATGAAATCCTGGCTCGACTTCCAGAACGACGTCAAGGTTTCGGACGTGCAGCTGGCGGCGCGCGAGGGCTATGAAAGCGTCGAGCATACCAAGCGCTATACCACGCTGGGCATGGCAACGGATCAGGGTAAGTTGAGCAATATCAACGGCTTGGCTATCCTTGCTGATGCGTTGAATTCAGATATCCCGCAGGTCGGCACCACCACCTTCCGCCCGCCCTATACGCCGATCTCGATGGGCGCCATCGGCGGCGAGGCGCGGGGCGAGGTGTTCCAGCCGGTGCGCAAGACGCCGATCTATGACTGGAGCAATGCCAATGGCGCCGACTGGGAACCGGTCGGCCAGTGGCGCCGTCCCTTTGCCTATGTCCGTCCGGGCGAAAGCGTGCATGACGCGGTCAATCGCGAGGTCAAGAACACCCGCGAGAACCTCGGCCTGCTCGATGCCTCGACGCTGGGCAAGCTGATCGTCAAGGGGCCGGACGCGGGCAAGTTCCTCGACATGCTCTACACCAACATGATGAGCACGCTGAAACCGGGCAAATGCCGCTATGGCCTGATGTGTTCGGAAAACGGTTTCCTCATCGACGATGGCGTGGTCGCGCGGATCGACGAAGATACGTTCCTGTGCCACACCACCACCGGCGGCGCCGAGCGTATCCATGGGCACATGGAGGAATGGCTGCAGACCGAATGGTGGGACTGGAAAGTCTATGTCGCCAACGTGACCGAGCAATATGCGCAGATCGCCGTGGTCGGCCCCAATGCCCGCAAGGTGCTGGAAAAGCTGAACGCCAAGGCGGGCGGCGGCATGGACCTGTCGGCCGAGGCGCTGCCCTTCATGGAATGGCGCGACGGGCGGATCGGTGATTTCGACGCGCGGGCCTATCGCATCTCGTTCTCGGGCGAGTTGAGCTATGAGATCGCGGTCCCGGCAAGCCAGGGCCTGGCCTTCTGGGAGGCGCTGGTGGATGCGGGCAAGGAATTCGGCGTCATGCCTTATGGCACCGAGACCCTGCACATCCTGCGTGCCGAAAAGGGCTTCATCATGATCGGGGACGAGACCGACGGCACCGTGATCCCGCAGGATCTGGGGCTGCACTGGGCTCTGTCCAAGAAAAAGGACGACTACCTGGGCAAGCGCGCGCAGGAACGCAGCCACATGGCCGACCGCGACCGCTGGAAACTGGTGGGTCTGGAAACGGTCGATGGCTCGGTTCTGCCCGATGGCGCCTATGCGGTGGGTGAGGGCGTCAATGCCAATGGTCAGCGTAACATGATCGGGCGGGTCACTTCGACCTATTACTCGGCCAACCTGGGCCGTGGCATCGCCATGGGCCTGATCCAGCACGGGCCGGACCGGATGGGCGAGATCGTCGAATTCCCCGGCACCGACGGCAAGACCTACAAGGCCAAGATCGTCGACCCGGTTTTCTATGACAAGGAAGGGGCGAAACAGAATGTCTAAACCTGTCAGCGCATTGATGGGTGCCGCCTATGACGGCATCGTGCGGGTCGAGGAATGTGGCTTGCAAGGCATGATCACCCTGCGGGGCGATCTGACTTCGAAACCGGTCATCGCAGCGGCTACCGGCGCCACCGGGCAGGACATGCCCGGCCAGCGCCGCGCCAACGTGGCGGGTCAAACCGGGCTCTGCTGGATGTCGCCGGACGAGCTGTTGGTGCTGGTGCCCCATGCTGAGGTGGGCGAAAAGCTGGCCGCCATGACCAAGGCGCTGGGCGATGCCCACAGCCTGGCGGTGGACGTGTCGGACGCCCGCGCCATGTTCCGTGTCTCGGGCGCACATGCGCGCGAGGTGATGGCCAAGCTCGCCCCGGTCGATTTCGCCCCGGGCGCGTTCGGCCCCGGCGATTTTCGCCGCTCGCGGCTGGCCCAGGTGGCCGGTGCCTTCTGGATGGAGGAGGATGGCAGCTTCTGTATCATCTGCTTCCGTTCGGTCGCCGATTACGTATTCAAGCTGCTGAAAGTGGCCGCACAACCGGGAAGCGCTGTCGGCGTGTTCTGAGCACTTCGGCGGCTTTATCGCCAGCGATTGAATTGCCCGGCCCCTGATGGGGGCCGGGCTTTTATTGTTGCGGAGCGATCATTAGCCGGGAAAGGAGAGGATTTGCGTCAGCGATATCTGGCGCGACGGCGTGTTCTGTACGATCCGTTGAGTGATCGAAGCTCCCAAGCGGCGTCTGATCCACCCGTTCAGCCGCTGAACAGAAAACTACGAAAGCGGGTTTGTGCCTCGGCTGTGGTCAGGTCGGCGCGGGCGCCGGTCTCGTCGGTGGCATCGGAATAGAATGCCAGATCTCGCGCCAGCTCTGCCATTGCGGGTGCGCGCTTCGTTTCTTCCAGAAACGGTGCGTGGGTCGACAGGTAAAAGGCCGGACGATGGGCGCGCAGCCAGTCTGTCAGTGTAGGCACGACGCCGAATTCGGCCCCCTCTACATCCATCTTGACCAAGGAGACGCCCGACAGGTCGACCGTTTGCGCGAACTGGTCCCAGCCGATGGTCAGCGCCTCGGTGCCATGCGCCCCAGATGCCAGCAGCGAGGTCATCGAATCCCCAGCCTCGCCCCCGAACGAGGCCATGCGCGCCAGCCCGAACCCGTCCGACAGCGCCACGCCAAAGACCGATACATTGCGGATGTCGTTCAGCTCCAGGTTCCACAACAGATGGCGCAGCGCCACCGGATCGGGTTCGAAACACCAGACATGGCGCGCCCGGCGCGCGGCATAAAGTACGGTCGGCCCGATCCAGGCACCAATATCGACATAGTCGCGATCGGGCGACAGGTGTTGGTCGAGCACGGCGAATGTCTCGGGCTCCCATCCGCCGGCCGTGGCCTTGCGCCAGAACTTGGAATGATAGGGGTCGAGCCGGAAGGGCTCGCCATTCAACGCGCCCTCGTAATAGCCGCGCGCCCGATAGGCCATCTTGCGCAATCCGGTGAACATGTGCCCCATACCCCGCTTTTGCCGTCTCGGCCCTTGACCTCTGCCCGCCCGGGAAGCATGTAACCATGGGACCGCAACAGAAATTTCAACAGGGGGCCAAGATGGCTTTTGAACTTCCCGACCTTCCTTATGCACATGATGCGCTGGCTTCCAAGGGCATGAGCGCCGAGACGCTGGAATATCACCACGACCTGCACCACAAGGCCTATGTCGACAACGGCAACAAGCTGATTGCCGGGACCGAGTGGGAATCGAAGTCGATGGAAGAGATCATCATCGGCACCTACAACAAGACCGCCGTGGCGCAGAACGGCATCTTCAACAACATCAGCCAGCTGTGGAACCACAACCAGTTCTGGGAGATGATGGGCCCGGGCGAAAGCAAGATGCCGGGCGAGCTGGAAAAGGCGATTGCCGAGAGCTTTGGCTCGGTCGACGAGTTCAAGTCGCAGTTTTCCGCCGCGGGCGCCGGTCAGTTCGGTTCTGGCTGGTGCTGGCTGGTCAAGAATGCCGACGGCTCGCTGGCGGTGACCAAGACCGAGAACGGTGTGAACCCGCTCTGCTTTGGTCAGACCGCGCTGCTGGGCTGCGACGTGTGGGAGCACAGCTATTACATCGATTTCCGCAACAAGCGTCCGGCCTATCTGTCGAACTTCCTCGACAATCTGGTGAACTGGGAAAACGTCGCCTCGCGCATGTAAGCGCCGCAGGCTGGCAGGAATTCGGCCCGGTCCCCGTTTCGGGGGCCGGGTTTTTGTTTGGCAGAGGAGGGGGCGCTGCCCCCGCCGCCTGAAGGCGACTCCCCCGGAGTATTTTTGGCGAAATGAAGGGGCTGGCCAGGCGGGGTGGCAGAGGGCATTCTGCCGCCGGGAGGACGAGCGCATGACAGACATGTCCCAGGAACCGCTGGTGGGCGAGGAACTGAGCGAGGCTGTGCTGACCCTGACCCTGGGCCGGGCGCCCGCGCATCCGCTGTCGCGGGCGATGATCGCGGCGCTGCACGACGCGCTGTCGCGAGCGATGGCCGATGACCGGGTGCATGTGCTGGTGATCCAAGGGCCGGGGCGCATCTTCTGCGCCGGGCATGACCTCAAGGAGATTGCGCGCCACCGGGCCGACGCCGACGAGGGGAAGGCGTTTGTCAGCGAGCTTTTCGCGGCCTGCGCTGCGATGATGCTGGACCTCGCGCGCTGCCCCAAGCCGACCATCGCCATGGTCGAGGGGATTGCCACCGCCGCCGGCCTGCAACTGATGGCCTCCTGTGATCTGGCCTATGCCTCTCCTGCCGCGCGATTCTGTCTGCCGGGGGTGAAGAATGGCGGGTTTTGCACCACGCCCGCTGTGGCTGTGTCGCGTCTGATCGGGCCGCGCGCAGTCAGGGAAATGGCGATGACCAGCGCCACTTATGGCGCCGACTGGGCACTGGCGGCGGGGCTGATCAACCGCATCCTGCCCGACGAGACGCTGGCGGCGCATGTGGGTGCGCTGGCCCGTGACCTGGCCGCGTGCAATCAGGGTCCGCTTCGACGCGGGATCGTGACGCTCGACCGGCATCTGGACCTGCCGCTCGAGGATGCCTATGCACTGGCGACCCCGGTGATGATCGAGCATTTCATGGATCCGGGTCGTCGCCATCAGGACTGGACCGAGTGAGCGACAACTCGCGCTTGCCAAGCGGTGCCGCGCGGGGCATCACCGCGCGGTAACGGGCAGGGGTATTGCCGCCCGGCAACGGGTAGGGGCATTCCCGCCCGGCAACGGGCGAGGGCAGGGTATGGACGAGCGCGGGCGCGGTATTCTGGCGATGATCGGGACCTGTCTGGTCTGGGGTCTCTCGCCGCTCTACTACAAGTTGCTCGCGCATGTGCCCCCGCCCGAGGTGCTGTCCCACCGCACGTTCTGGTCCGTCCTGCTGTTCGGTGTCTATCTGGCGATGCAGGGGCGACTGGGAGAGCTGCGCCGCGCCTATGCCGGCCCGCGCCAGACCGCGCTGATCGCGCTGGCGGCGGTGATGATCTCGCTCAACTGGTTCGTCTTTATCCTGTCGATCCAGCTTGGCCATGCTACCGAGGCCTCGATGGGCTATTACATCTTTCCGCTGATCGCGGTGCTGATCGGACGGTTCTGGTTTGCCGAGCGGCTGAGCGGCGGACAATGGCTGGCGGTGGTGCTGGCGGCGCTGGCGGTTGCCCTGCTGACCTGGGGGCTGGGCGTAGCACCCTGGGTGGCGCTGATCCTGTCATGCAGCTTTGCGCTCTATGGCGCGGTCAAGAAGTTCCTGCCGCTGGGGCCGGTGATCTCGGTCACGGCCGAGATCGTGATCATGATGCCATTGTTCCTGTCGGTGCTGGCCTGGTTTCATCTGCGCGGGCAGGGGGCGTTTGGCGGCGATCTGACCACTTCTCTCCTGTTGATCGGGTCGGGGCCGCTGACGGCGATCCCGCTGATCCTGTTCAGCTATGCTGCACGGCGGGTGCCGCTGTCGACCGTGGGCGTGCTGCAATATATCAACCCGACCCTGCAATTCATGTGCGCGGTGGTGATCTTTGGCGAGCCCTTCACCCGCTGGCACGGCATCGCCTTTGCGTTGATCTTGGGGGCGGTGGCGGTGTTCTCGCTGTCGCTGGTCCGTCAGGACAGGGCGGCGCGCAGGGCCGCCATGGCGGTTTCGGGCCTGTCGACCCAAGTCAGGTAATCCGCCAGCGAGGCATCGGCAAAACCCTGATCCACCGTGCGGTCGATCAGGCTGCGCAGCGGGTCCCAGTAGCCGTCCACATTCATCACCAGGATCGGTTTGTCATGCAGGCCGAGCTGCCGCCAGGTGAGCGCCTCGAAGAGTTCATCGAGGGATCCGGGGCCGCCGGGAAGGACCACAACCGCGTCAGCGTTCATGATCATCACCTTCTTGCGTTCATGCATGGTCTCGGTCACGACAAAGGTGCTCAGGTCGGTCTTGCCGACCTCGCGCCGCAGCAGGTGCACGGGGATCACGCCAAAGGTCTCGCCGCCGGCGGCCTGGGCGGCGCGCGCGACCTCTCCCATCAGGCCCACATCGCCGGCGCCATAGACCAGCCGCCAGCCAGCCTCGGCCAGCAAGGCACCCATCCGGCGGGCCGCCTCGGCATAGGCGGGCATTGCTCCGGCGCGCGATCCGCAATAGATACAAACGGATTTGACGGTCATGGGCGGCCTTTCCGGGGTCATCGAGAGCAGAGAGATGGGGCTCTGATATCGGGAACGGCGGGGCGGCTCAACCGTGATGGGACGGATCAGGCCAAGTGCCTTGTCCGTGAATGGGGAAGGACGGACATGGCAGGAGAAACCGGAACCGGGGGGCTTGGCGCTTTTGGCTGGGCGGTCGTTGCGGGAGGCGTTCTGGTGGCCGGGGTGGCCGGGCTCTATTTCGGAGGCGTGATCGGCGGCAGGCAGGATCCGGCAGCGCCGGTTCCCGTTGTGGCCAATGTTCCGCAAGTTTCTGAGGAAAAAGAGGAAAACCCTGCGGTTGCAGTGGTCGAGCCTACGGGTGAAGCCAAACGCGATCCCGCGCCCGAGGCCGCAGCCGCTCCCGCTTCCGAGCCCGAGGCCACAGCCGAGGCCGCCACGCCGGAACCGGAGGCTGCCGCCGAAGCAGCCAGCGAAGCCGTGCCCGAAGCGCCCGCTGCCGCACCGGCCGAAACCGCCGAACTGCCCCCCGCGCTTGGCGCGCCGGTGCTGGACCAGATCTTTGTCGAGCCCGACGGCACCGCGCTGCTCTCGGGCAGTGCCCCCGCCGGGGCGCGAATCGCGGTGTTGCTGGACGGTGCGGCTCTGCATGATTTCGAGGTGCCCGGCGACGGCAAATTCGCCGAGTTCCTGACGGTGCCGTTCAGCGCCGCCGCTCGCGTTCTGACCCTTCGCGCCGCCCGCGATGGGCAAGAGGCGCTGTCTGGCGACTACATCCTTGCCGCGCTGCCCGAACCGCAGCCGGTCGCGGTTGCCGAGGCAAAGCCCGAACCGCAGCCAGAACCGGTCGAGGCGGGGGAGCCGACCGAGATCGCGGAAGCGGCCGCGGAGCCGATCGAGACGACCAAGGCGGCACCCGTGCCGCAGCCGGAACCCGCCCCAGTCGCCTCGGCGGCGCAACCGGAGCCTGAAACCGACGCCGCTCCGGAACCTGTCGAAACCGCCGAAACCGCGCCGGTGGCCGGTGACGCCGAACCCGCGCCCGTCAGCGAGCAGCTGGCCGCTGCGATCCCCGAGGCTGAAACGGCTGCGGATCCCGTTGACGAGGGCGCCGAAGTGGTTGCGAAGGCGACGCCCGAAAGTTCCGCGCCGGCGCCGCAACCTGAACCGGTGGAAACGGCCGAAGTATCGCAGCCCGCGCCCGAACAGCCGGCGTCCAAGCCGGAAGAAAGCACCGGCCCGGTCATCGAGGCGACAGCGCAAGTGGCCGCACCCGAACAGTCGGAACAGCAGGAGATCACCGAAGCTCCGCAACCCGCGGTCACGCCCGAAGCGCCCGCCCGCGTGGCGGTGTTGCGCTCGGATGAGAGCGGGGTGGAACTGGTCCAGCCTGTCGAACAGCCCGAGACCGTGGAACCGCAGCGCGTCGCGCTGGATACGATCGGCTATAACGATGTGGGCAATGTGCGCCTTGCGGGCCGCGCCAATGTCGGCTCGCTGATCCGGGCCTATTTCGACAATCGCGCGGTGGCCGACATGACCGCCGATGCGCTGGGCAAATGGCGCGGCGAGATCGTGGATATCGCGCCCGGTGTCTATACGCTGCGGCTGGACGAGCTGGACGCGCAGGGCGCGGTGCTGAGCCGGCTGGAAACTCCGTTCAAGCGCGAGGCGCCCGAGGTGTTGCGCCCGGCCCAGGCCGCAGTGGAACCGGGCACCACGCCCCAGCAGCCGCCGGTGCGCGCGGTCACCGTACAGAAAGGCGATACGCTCTGGGCCATCTCGCGCGAGCGCTATGGCGACGGGGTGCTCTACGTCAAGGTGTTCGAGGCCAATCGCGATGCGATCCGCGACCCCGACCTGATCTATCCCGGCCAGGTCTTTACCGTGCCCGAGTAAGCGGCAGCCTTGTGCCGCCACGCTCCAGGGGTTACCCCGAACCGACGCTCTGACCGCAACGAGGGTACGTGATGAGACGACTGGCACACACCGCCCCGGCGGATCAGACAGCATCCGCCGAGCGCCGCTCGGGCCTGCGCACCCTGCGCCGGGTGGCGCCCTATCTCTGGCCCGAGGGCGAGGGATGGGTGAAACGCCGGGTACTGGCGGCCATGGCGATGCTGGTGCTGGCCAAGCTGATCGCGGTATATACCCCCATCCTCTACAAGGGCGCGGTCGACGCGCTGGCGGGAGAGGGCGTGCCGCCCTTGGCGCTGGGCGCGGTCGGGTTGACCGTGGCCTATGGCGTGGCACGGATGATGACAGTGGGGTTCCAGCAGCTGCGGGACGTGCTGTTCGCGCCGGTTGGGCAAAGGGCGCTGCGGGCGCTGGCGCTGGAGACCTTTCGCCATATCCACCGCCTGTCGATGCGCTATCACATCACCCGCAAGACCGGCGGGCTGAGCCGTATCATCGAGCGCGGGGTCAAGGGGGTCGAATTCCTCTTGCGCTTCATGCTGTTTTCCATCGGGCCGCTGATCCTGGAACTGGTTCTGGTGGCGGCGATCCTGATGTACCTGTTCGATGTCTGGTATCTGGTCGTGGTGGTGGGGACCATCGCGCTTTATATCTGGTTCACCTTCGCGGTGACCGAATGGCGGGTGAAACTGCGCCGCGAGATGAACGACCAGGATACCGAGGCCAATCAGCGCGCCATCGACAGCCTGCTGAATTTCGAGACGGTCAAGTATTTCGGCGCCGAGGAACGCGAGGCGAACCGCTATGACCAGTCGATGCAGGCCTATGCGCGCGCGGCGCTCAAGACCTCGTATTCATTGGCGTTTCTCAACTTTGGCCAATCTTTGCTGATCACCTGCGGCCTGATCGGGGTCATGGTGCTGGCGGCGCTGGGTGTACAGGCGGGGCAACTGACCGTGGGCGATTTCGTCATGGTCAACGCCTATATGATCCAGATCACCGTTCCGCTCAACTTTCTGGGCACTGTCTATCGCGAGATCCGGCAGGCGCTGGTCGATATGGGCGAGATGTTCGATCTGCTGGAACAGCCCGCCGAGGTGAGTGACAAGGCAGATGCCGCGCCGCTCAAGGTCAGCGGCGGCGAGATCACCTTGACGGATGTGCGCTTTGGCTATGAGGCGGATCGCGAGATCCTCAAGGGTGTGACGCTCAGCGTGCCTGCGGGGCAGACCGTGGCCATCGTGGGCGCCACCGGCTCGGGCAAGTCGACCATCGGGCGGCTCTTGTTCCGGTTCTATGACGTGACCGGCGGTGCGCTCTGTATCGACGGGCAGGACATACGGGATGTTACGCAGACCAGCCTGCATGACGCCATCGGCGTGGTGCCGCAGGATACCGTGCTGTTCAACGACACGATCCGTTACAACATCGCCTATGGTCGCGAGAACGCAACGCAGGCCGATGTCGAGGCGGTGGCGCGCGCGGCCCAGATCCACGATTTCATCGCCTCGCTGCCCGAAGGCTATGACACCAAGGTGGGCGAGCGCGGACTGAAACTGTCGGGTGGCGAGAAGCAGCGGGTGGGCATCGCGCGTACCTTGCTCAAGAACCCCCCGATCCTACTGCTGGATGAGGCGACCAGCGCGCTGGACACCGAGACCGAGCAGGAGATCAAAGAGGCATTGGCCCTTGCGGGCGAGGGGCGCACGGTGATCACCATCGCCCATCGCCTCAGCACCATTGCCGAGGCCGACAAGATTGTGGTGCTGGAAAAGGGCGAGATCGTCGAGCAGGGTACCCATGATACGCTCTTGTCGCGCGGTGGGCGCTATGCCCAGCTCTGGACGCGCCAGCAGGCGGGCGAGGACGAGGCGGCCTGATACGCGCGCGCCTTGGAACCGTCATTTACCCTTCACAGTCATGCCCTTTTCGCGCGATAGCTGAAAAGCGCCCGTGGGTTGCGGGCGCGTTACGAGGATCAACGCGGTGTTGCGGCACCAGTTTCAGAAACTGACCGTCTTATTTGCCCTGGAGATGCTGGCCATCATCTTGGTCTTTCAGGTGTTTTCGTCGGTTGAATGCAGCCTTACCGATAGCGAAACCGCTTGCCGGGCCTTGCGCGGTGCGACCATCCGCATCCTGTGTGTCGGGATTGGTCTGGGTCTGTTCATCTGGTTCCGGCCGCATCTGCGGCGCCGGTTGGTTGCCGCCGCAGACAATCCCGATGCCGAGGCGCGGCGCTGGTGGGCAGTGCATCTGATCGGGTTGGGCCTGATCTTCGTGCCCTGGCTCAGGGCGGATCCGGCCAGTCTGAACGCCGATTTCCAGGCACACCTGGCCACATTGCTGGCGGGGGCGGTCCTGGCCGCGATCGGTGCCCTGTTCCTGCTGCTACCGCGCCGCGACCTGCCGGGCCTGCTGCGCGAGGGTGGCGCCGGGCTGGCGCTGGTGGTGCTGGTGGCACTGCTGATCCCCGATCTGGCCGATGCGCTTGCGCCGCTCTGGTGGGCGTTTCATGGCCTGATCCTGACCACCTTCTACGGGGTGGCGGTGGTGCTGGCGGCGCTGGGTTTTCACGTGGTGCTCAGCCCCGAGACGGCCACCATCGGCACCGAGGGCTTCTTTGTCGAGATGGCTGGTACCTGCTCGGGGATCGAGGGTTTTGCCCTGACTGCCGGGTTCTTTGTCATCTATTCGGTGCTGATGCGTGACACGCTGCGGCTGGGCCGGTTCTGGCTGATCGTGTTCCCGCTGGCGCTGCTGGTCAGCTGGGTGTTCAATATATTCCGCATAGCGGCCCTGATCGCGATCGGGGCGCGGCTGTCGCCGGAACTGGCGGTGAACGGATTTCACAGCTTTGCGGGCTGGCTGTTCTTTACCCTCTTGGCGCTGGGTGTGATCTGGGTGGTGCAGGCGCGACCCTCGCTGCACCGGGCCGTGGTCACGTCGCGCGGAACCGGGGCGCCCGAGCCCCTTCGCGAGGACCTGAATGCGGCATTGATCGTGCCCTTCATCGTGTTCATGCTGTCGGGCCTGCTGGTGCAAAGCCTGTGGCAATCCCCCGCTCTGGGGTATCCCCTTCAGGCGGGGTTGATGGCGGCGGCGTTGTGGATGTTTCGCAAGCCGCTGCTGGCGCTTGACTGGCGCCTGGACCCGGTGGCCCTGATGGCCGGTCTCGTGGTGGGGGCGGGCTGGATCCTGTTCTCTCGTGGCGGCGCCGCGCCCGCGGGGCTGTCAGAACTGACCGGAGCGGCGCTGGCAGGATGGATCCTCTGCCGAATACTGGGCACGACGCTATTGGTGCCGATGATCGAGGAGGGGTTTTTCCGGGGCTACCTGCTGCGACTGTTGTCTGGCTCTGCGGCCTGGCAGACGGCCCTGTCAGTCGCTGTGACCAGCCTTGCCTTTGCGCTTCTTCATGGGCGCGTGATCGAGGCCGGTCTGGCCGGCCTCGTCTTTGCCTTGGTCGCGCTGCGCCGGGGGCGTCTGGGTGACGCTGTCCTGGCGCATGCGGTGGCCAACGGGCTGGTCGCGCTGACCGCGCTGCTCACCGGTGACTGGACCCTGATCTGACGCGCAGGCTCAGCGGCTTTTACGGCGGTGCATCTCGCGTGCCAGCAACAGCCCCGCTGCCACCGCAGCCAGCGCCAGAGCCCCGGTCGAAGCGTCGATCTCGGGCACCGAGGAACGGGTTCCGCCACCGCCGCCATAGCTCCAGCCACCCCACCACCAGAAGTAGTAGTCAGAGATCTGCGCTGTTGCGGATGTGGCCGTCAGAACCAGGGCCGAGATTGCGGCACTTGTCGTGGTCATAGCCTTGTTGAGCATGGTGCAGCTCCCTTTTTTCCTTGCCGGACAGCATGACCTGTTGCCTTGATCTTTTCAAGGTTTTGCCACATTTCGGATCAACTCTGGAAACGATGGCCGCAGCCCAAGGGCGATTGCGTCCTTTCCATTGTCAATCACAGGCCCGACAGGCCCGATGTGGGCCTGCCGTTGCTGCTTATCCGCGCGACTCGGGCGGGAATGGCGCCGCGCTGGCCAAGGGCTTTATTCGGCGGCCTTCAGCGGCTGATCGGGCATGATCCGAGGTGGTTCGGCCTGCATCGGATCCCAGATGATCTCGGTTGCCTTCAGTCGCTTGGCCGAGCGGCGCAGGATCATATCGCGGGCGATGCGGCTGGATCGTCCTGCGGTGATCCGTGCCAATCCACGTCCGATCATCAGAAGATAAGTCGAGGTCCAAACCCTGAGCGCCAGCAGAGACGGCGTCACCACAAGCGTCAGAATGGTTGCGATGCCCAGGCCGAACACCACCGCCGTGGCCAGCTGTTTCCACCACAGAGCCGTGGGGCTGTCGATCGAATAGCCACCATTGATGAAATCGAGGCTGAGCCCGAACATCATCGGTGTCAGGCCGGCCATGGTGGTGATCGTGGTCAGCAACACAGGCCGGATCCGCGCCTCGGCGGTGCGCACGATGGCCTCGATCCGGGGCATGTAGCGGCTGTATTCCTGATAGGTGTCGATCAGCACGATATTGTTGTTCACAACGATCCCGGCCAGCGCCACGATACCGGTGCCGGTCATGATCACCGAGAAGGGTTGCCCCATCACCATCATGCCGATCAGCACGCCGGTGGTGCTGAGGATCACGGCGAGCAGCACCAGTACCGAGTTGTAGAAGCTGTTGAACTGCGCCAGCAGGATGATGAACATCAGCCCCAGCGCCGCGGCAAAGGCCTTGGACAGGAATTCCTGGCTTTCCTTTTCGTCCTCCTGATCGCCGGTCCATTCCCATTCCACCGCCGGGCCGAAAGGGTCGGATTCCAACCATTGGGTCAGCGTGGCGATGCGCTCGTTGGCATTGATCGGGGCAAAGCGCACGCTACCGGCCGCGACGGCGTCGCGCGCGGCGGCTGCACTGTCGAACCCGTCAAGCCTCTCGATCTGGAATTGCGCGCCATCAGCGGGGCGGGTCACCACCTCGCCGGTCGGCGCCACCCCTTCGGGTAGGGCGCGCAGCACGGCAAGTTCCACCTGCGGATCGTCGGCAGAGACCAGTTTGAACAGGCCCGGCTCCACATCCGCCTTGACGTCGAAATAGCGTTTCTGATCGACGCGGTTGATCTTGGCCAGTTTCTCGACCGGTTTGCGGCTGATGAAGTTCGACAGCGGCACCAGCCCCTCGGGCGTGCGTACCTTGAGCGTGTCGAGCGTGCTCAGCACCCGGTCCTTTTCCGGCAGGCGGACGCGGATCTCGATCTCGTCATCGGCATCGGCGGGGCGGTATTCGCCCAGCAACACGCCGCGCGTGACCAGCTGCACCATGGCGCCGACGGTGGCCACATCGGCCCCGAAGCGGCCCGCCTTGGCCACGTCCACGTCGATCTGCCAGTCGATGCCGGGCAGGGGCAGGTTGTCCTCGATCTTGATCAGGCCCGCCGTCTCATCGAATGTGGCGCGCGCCTGAGCGGTTGTGGCCAGCAGCGTGTTCCAATCGTCACCCTTGATACGCAGATGCACGGGCTTGGCCGAGGCCGGGCCACGGCCCAATGCCTCGATCTCGGCCACCATGCCAGGCAGCTTGGCCAGTTCATTGCTCAGCTGCTCCAGTACGAAATCGCCGTCATATTCGGCGGCGACCACCTCTTCCTCGAAGCCCAGCCAGGCACTCATGCGGCTACCCAGCCAGCCCGTCAGCGGGTGGGTTTCGGTGGGGCGGTCCTCCCAAGGGATGATCTCGAACTGGATCTGGCCCACGGTATCGGCGGGCGCCTGCGCACCGCCGTTATTCTGGTCCAGCCCACCCTCGCCGGCAAAGGAGAACACGTTGACCACCGCCGGATGCGCCGCGATCACCTCTTCGGCTTGGCGCACCAGAACATCCTTTTCCGCCAGCGACAGGTTGCCCCGCGCGCGAACATAGGTGGTGGCCTGTTCCGGTTCGCTCTCGACAAAGAATTCCACCCCCAGCGAGCGCTCGGGGAAGATCACGAACACCACCTGATAAACGGCGAAGAACACCGCAAAGATCGAGACGATGGGCATCACAGGGTTGCCGGCGATGAACTTGATCAGATGGCCAAAGGGCGTGTGCCCGCCAGGGGCGGCGACACGGCGCTGAGGCATCTCGATCCGGGCGGCGCCCAGCGTGACCGAGGCGGCAAAGGCCGACAGGAGGAACAGCACCGCACCGACAAGCGTCCCGCCCGGCGCACCGGGCGGCAGCAGATAGGCGGGGTTCAACAGCTGCATCGCACCCAGGAACATGCCGTAGAGCGCGGGCGGCACCAGGGCCGCGCGCACCACCCAGGGCGTGCGCGCGCGCAGCCATTCGGACATGCGGTTGAACACGCGGCTGATGCGGCCCGACACACCGCCCATGACCGGCAGATAGATCAGTGCCACCACCAGTGAGGCCGAAAGCACGAAGATCAGCGTGACCGGCAGCATCCCCATGAACTCGCCCGGAACTCCCGGCCAGAACAGCATCGGCAGAAAGGCGCAGAGCGTCGTCGCCGTGGACGAGACCACAGGCCAGAACATCCGCTGCGCCGCCTCGACATAGGCATGCATCGGGCCGATGCCGTCCTTGATCCGCTTGTCGGCATATTCCACCACCACGATGGCGCCGTCGACCAGCATCCCCACCGCCAGGATCAGACCGAACATCACGATGTTCGAGATCGACACGCCCATCGCCGCCAGAAAGGCAAAACACAGCAGGAACGAGGTCGGGATGGCAAAGCCCACCAGCAGCGCCGCGCGGCTGCCCAGGCTTGCCAGCACCACGATCATCACCAGCGCGATCGCGGTCAGCACCGAGCCTTCGAGCTGGCTGACCATCGAGCCCACGACCCGGCTCTGGTCGTTCGAGGTACCCATCTGAACGGCGGCCTGCAATTCGGGCGGCCAGGCGGCGCGCGACTTGGCCACGGTCTCCTTTACCTGTTCGACCGTGTCGATCAGGTTGAAACCCTTGCGCTTGACCACTTGCAGCGCGACGGTGTTCTCGCCGTCAAAACGCGCGGTGCCCTTGCGGTCCTCGAAAGTATAGTTGATCTGCGCCAGCTCACCCAGCCGCACCACCCGGTCGCCATTGACCTTGATCGGCAGGTCATAGACATCGCGCGCGGTCTTGAAGGACGAGGGGATCTTGACCGCGAACGAGCCCTGTTCACTCTCGATCTCGCCCGCCGCGATCAGCTGGTTGTTGTTCTGCACCACATTGATCAGTTCCAGCGCGGTAACGTTATAGGCTTCGAGCCGCAGCGGGTCGATGATCACTTCGAGCATCTCGTCGCGGTTGCCCGCGATCCCTGCCTCGAGCACCGCGTCGAGCGATTCCAGGTCGTCCTGCAAATCCTTGGCGATGCGCGCCATGGTGCGTTCGGGGACGGCGCCGGTCAGGTTGACGATGACGATCGGGAACTCGGAAAAGTTGATCTCGGTCAGCGTATATTGCTCGGCCCCGTCTGGGAAACTGGCCTGGGCGGTGTTCATCGCGTCGCGCACATCGGCAGTGATCGCGGTCTTGTCCCATCCGAATTCGAACTCGAGTGCCACGCCTGCATAGTTTTCGGCGGCGGTGGAGGACATCTTCTTCAGCCCGTCCAGATCGGCCAGCTCGGTCTCCATCGGCTTGACCAGCAGGCTTTCGCTGTCCTCGGCGGAAATGCCGGGGAAGCTGACCGACACGAACAGAGCCGGAATCTCGATATCCGGCTCACCCTCCTTGGGCAGGTTCACATAGGCCACCCCGCCGATCATCAGCGAGATCGCGATGAAGGCCAGAACCATCCGCGCCCGGGATGCGGCCCAGTCGACGATACCGGTCATTCAGAAGCCTCCCGCCAGGTCGGTTCCACGGTCACGCCCTCGGTCACGAAATCCTGACCGACCACGATCACATTTGCCTGTTCGGGCAGGCCGGTCACCCAGATGCCGGTCGGGGTGTCGCGCACCAGTTCAACCGGGATGAAACCCACCTTGTTTCCCTCTTCGACGGTACGCACGCCCAACTCGCCCTCGTTGTTCAGTGTCAGCGCCGATTGCGGCAGCCGGTGCGCCTTGGCCCCGTCGGACGAGATCGCGATGGTTGCTGTCTGGCCGTCGCGGATCAGCAGTTCGGGATTGGCGACGGTGATCTCGACCTCGAAGGTGCGGGTGGTCTGGTCCGCCGAACGGCTGAGGAACGTGACCCGGCCCTGCACCTGAAGCCCGGTGGCCAGTTCGGCCCCGGCCAGCGCGCCCACCTGCACCCGGTTCACCTCGGTCTCGGGGATGAAGCCAACCACCTTCATCGGGTCGAGCTGGATGATGGTGGCGCAGAGTGCGCCGGGTTGCAGCAGGCTGCCCAACTCGGCGGTATCGCTTTCCAGCAGGCCCTGGAACGGCGCCTCGATGGTGAGCCGGTCAATCTCGCGCTGGGCAGCGGCCACGGCGGCGGTGGCGGCCTCGATGCTGGCGCGGCTGGTTTCCAGTCCCGCCTCTGCGGCCTTGATCCCGGCCTCGGCTGACCGGACCGCAGCTTCGGTCGATACGCGGCGGGTTTCTGAAGCATACCCGGTCTCGGCTAGTTTCTGCGCGGCGTTGTCGTTGATGCGGGCCTCCTTCAGCCGCGCCTCGGCCTCGTCCAGACGCGCCTCGGCCTCGGGCATCGAGCTTTCGGCCTGTGCCTTGCGCGCGCGCGCCTCGGCCAGGCTGGCGGGACGAGTGCCCGGATCGAGTTCGCACAGCAGATCGCCGGCCTCGACGAAGGCGCCCTTGCGCTTGGGTTCGGAAATTACGGCTCCGGTGGTCTCGGCCCGCACTTCGACCTGCCGGATGGCGCGAGTCTGGCCACGCAGCACCACCGCGCTGTCGATCTCGGTTGCCTGCGAGCGCAACACCACCACGCCCACGGCGGCGGTCTCGGCAATTGCGGCACCGACGGGATCGGAGACGGGCGCGGCGTCCGCCTCGGCCCGGCTGGCGGTTTCCGCCTTGGCAAAGGCCATCAGCGCCTGGCGTTCGAAAACCATCATGTAAAGCGTGACGGTCACGAGGATCGCGGTGAGGAAGGGAACCAGTCGCATGAAGTACCTTTCTTCAATCCAACCCGGTCAAAATACGGGGTCCGGGCTATTTGCGCAGAGACATGGGGTTTCCGTCGCGTCTTGTCCATACTGAACTGTCCAGTTCAGTTCATTTTTCGCCCCATTTTGGCAAATGCGCAAGAAAAATGCAGGTTCGGCACCTCTTGGCTTGCCCGGTGGCGCGCGGTATGAGAGGCCGGAACCGAAAAGGTCAGGATAACAGGGCAGGGGCCAGGAATGAGCGACACCGACAGTTTCATCGACGAGGTCACCGAAGAGGTTCGCCGCGACCGAATGTTCCTGCTGCTCAAGCGCTGGGGCTGGATCGGCGGGCTTGCGGTGCTGGCCATCGTCGGCGGCGCGGCCTGGAACGAATATTCCAAGGCGCAGGCCACCGCCCGCGCCGAGGCGCTGGGCGATGCGGTGATCGCGGCGCTTTCCTCCAACGATGCCGCTTCGCGGGCCGAGGCGCTGGCCGGGATCGAACCCGCCAGCACCGGCGGCGACGCGGTCTTGGCGCTGCTGACGGCGGCGGCCGAATCCGGCAACGGGGACAATGTGGCGGCAGTCACCCGGCTTGACGCGCTGGCGTCGCAGGGGGAACTGCCGCAGATCTATCGCGAGATCGCCGCCTTCAAGGCGCTGCTGTTGCAGGCGGAAACGCTGCCTGTCGCCGACCGCCGGCAGCGGTACGAGGCTTTGGCCCAACCCGGCGCGCCGCTGCGTCTGCTGGCGCTGGAGCAGCTGGCGTTGATCGACATCGCCGAGGGCGAGACCGAGGCCGCGCTGGCCCGGCTGCAATCCATCCGCGAGGACGCCGAGGTCAGCACGGACTTGCAACAGCGCGCAACTCAGTTGATGGTGGCGCTGGGGGCCGACCCCGCACCGCTGCCCACCCGTCAGGGCTGAGCCCCGGGACACGGACAGCGCCGCGCGGCCGCAAAGAGAAAACGAAAGACAGGCGAGTTCGACCATGGTGACCAGCTCTTTCTCCCGGATCGGGGCATCCCTGATGGGCAGCGCGCTGCTGCTACTCTCGGCCTGTGCCGAACCCGAGGTGATCCTGCCCGGTGAGCGCGAGGATATCCGCCCCGGTGCCACCGACGCGGTGGTCAATCAAGGCCGCGCCATCCGGCTGCCGTCGCAACAGGCCAACAGCACCTGGGCGCAGGCGCCGGGTACCGAGGCGTTCCGCACCGCTCATCCCGCCCTGCGCAGCACGCCGCAACGGATCTGGTCGACCCCGATCGGATCGGGCGATGAAAAGCGTCAGCGCATCACCGCCGATCCGGTGGTGGCGGGTGGGCTGATCTATACGCTCGACAGCGCCGCCCGCGTCTCGGGGGTGACTCCGGGTGGCGGACTGGCCTGGCAAACCAATCTGGTGCCGCCGGGCGAGGACGAAGGACAGGCCACAGGCGGTGGCATGGCCTATGCCGATGGTATTCTCTATGTCTCGTCCGGCTATGGTCTGTTGACCGCACTCGACGCCAAATCTGGCGCGGTGCGCTGGCAGCAAAAGCTGAACGCGACCGGTTCGGGCACGCCCACCATCCGCGACGGGCTGCTCTATCTGGTGGCCGGAGACGATACCGGCTGGGCCATCAATATCAACGACGGGCGCATCGCCTGGCAGGTTCAGGCCACGCCCAGCGTCGGCAACGTTCTGGGCGCACCCGCACCTGCGATGACCTCTGATCTGGTGATCTTTGCCTTTGGCTCGGGAGACCTGATCGGCAGTTTCCGCAATGGCGGGGTGCGCCGCTGGGCGGCATCGGTCTCGGGTCAACGCAAGGGCCGCGCGGCGGCCCGGATCGGCGATGTGACCGGCAGTCCGGTGATTCAGGGGTCGACCGTTTACGCGGGCAACCATTCGGGCCGCACCGTGGCGTTTCGCGCCGACAATGGCGAGCGGCTGTGGACCGCGACCGAAGGCGCGCTGGGGCCAGTCTGGCCGGCGGGTGACAGCGTGTTCCTGGTCAGCGACCGCAGCCAGATCGTCCGGCTCGACGCCAGCGACGGAAGCGTGATCTGGGCGCAGGACCTGCCCGGTTTCGTCAAGGACAAGCCCAAGAAGCGCGGCGCCAGCTATGCCCATTATGGCCCGGTTCTGGCCGGTGGGCGGGTAATCGTCGCCTCGAATGACGGTTATCTGCGGCTCTACAACCCCGAGGATGGGGCCATGATCAGCCGGGTCGAGGTGCCGGGCGGGGCCACCACCGGGCCGGTGGTGGCGGGCAATACCCTTTATGTCGTGGGGGCCACGGGCCAACTGCACGCTTTCCGTTGACGCTCGGACGCGCTATAGGGCGCGTCTGAGTCTAGAAAAGTAGAGTGCCATGTCTCTGACCCTCGCCATCGTGGGGCGGCCCAATGTGGGCAAATCCACCCTGTTCAACCGTCTGGTCGGCAAACGGCTGGCGCTGGTCGATGACCAGCCGGGCGTGACCCGCGACCTGCGCGAAGGGCAGGCGCGGCTGGGCGACCTGCGCTTTACGGTGATCGACACCGCGGGGCTGGAAAACGCCACCGACGACAGTCTGCAGGGCCGGATGCGGCGGCTGACCGAGCGGGCGGTGGACATGGCCGATATCTGCCTGTTCATGATCGACGCCCGCGCGGGTGTAACCCCCAATGACGAGATTTTCGCCGATATCCTGCGCCGCCGCTCGGCGCATGTGATCCTGGCCGCCAACAAGGCCGAGGGCGCCGCCGCCGATGCCGGGGTGATCGAAGCCTATGGGCTGGGGCTGGGTGAGCCGATCCGGCTTAGCGCCGAACACGGCGAGGGGCTGAACGATCTTTACGCCATACTGATGCCGCTGGCCGACAAGATGGAGAAGGCCGCCGAGGAGCAGGCGCCGGAAACCGATGTCGATCTCGACCCCGAGGACGAAGAGGATGACGCCGAGGGTGCCGTGCAGGAGGCTCCGGTCATCACCGCAGACAAGCCGCTTCAGGTCGCGGTGGTGGGCCGCCCCAATGCGGGTAAGTCGACCCTGATCAACCGCATCCTGGGCGAAGAGCGCCTGCTGACGGGTCCCGAGGCGGGGATTACCCGTGATGCCATCTCGCTCCAGATCGACTGGGACGGCACGCCGATGCGGATTTTCGACACCGCAGGTATGCGCAAAAAGGCCAAGGTGCAGGAAAAGCTGGAAAAGCTCTCGGTCTCGGACGGGCTGCGCGCGGTCAAGTTCGCCGAGGTCGTGGTGGTGCTGCTCGACGCGGCCATCCCCTTTGAACAGCAGGATCTGCGCATCGCCGACCTGGCCGAACGCGAAGGCCGCGCCGTGGTGATCGCAGTCAACAAATGGGATGTCGAAGAGAACAAGCAGGACAAGCTGCGCGATTTGAAGGAAAGCTTTGACCGGCTCTTGCCGCAGCTGCGCGGTGCGCCGCTGGTCACCGTGTCGGCCAAGACCGGGCGCGGGCTCGATCGTCTGCATGACGCCATCCTGTGCGCCCATGCGGTCTGGAACCGCCGCATTCCCACCGCCGCGCTGAACCGCTGGCTGATCGGCATGCTGGAACAGCATCCGCCGCCCGCGCCGCAGGGCAAGCGGATCAAGCTGCGCTACATGACCCAGGCCAAGACCCGGCCGCCGGGATTCGTGGTGATGTGCAGCCATCCTGACAAGATGCCCGAAAGCTATTCGCGCTATCTGGTCAACGGTCTGCGCGCCGATTTCGACATGCCGGGCACGCCGATCCGCCTGACCCTGCGCGGGCAGGGGGACAAGAACCCCTACAAGGGCCGGCGCAAGAAGAATGCCGGCGCCCTGACCAAGCACCTCAAATCGCGCGGCTAGGCGGCGCGCGTCAGGTCAGCCGGCGCGCAATCGTGCCGGATTGCGATGCTTATTGTCGCAGCGGGTGACAATTACCCGCTTGCGGCGCTATCACTATGTACGCAAAGGTTTCTTTGTCGCGGCGCGCTTGTCATTCCTGCGTCGCGCACCCAAGTCGTCTGTTGCAAGAGAACCCGGCCATCCGAGGGAGCGGTGCGGAGATGGATCTGAGAGCATACACACGTCAATACGCGGTGCAGGACAACCGCCTGGCCGCACTGAGCTACTTCGGAACTTTCGCGGTCTATTTCACCGCGCTCTATCTGGCGATCACCTATGTCGAACAGTGGTTTGTGCTGATCCCCGCCGGGGTGGTCTTTGCCTTTGCGGCTGTGCGGCTTTACGTGCTGCAACATGATTGCGGCCACCACTCCCTGTTCGAGACACGCAATCAGAACGAGCTGGCGGGTCATGTCCTGTCGCCGTTCACATTCGCACCCTTCGAAGTGATGAAGCAGAACCACAACCTGCATCATGCGGGGGTGGGAAATCTGGAACACCGCGAGACCGGCGAGATCCACACCATGACCCTTCGGGAATGGCGGGTGGCTGACTGGCGCACGCGGCTGGCCTATCGGCTTTATCGCAACCCGTTCATCCTGATCCCGCTGGGGGCGGCGTTCACCTATTTCATCCGCTACCGCTGGCCCAAGAACGCGACCCGGTTCGGCGCGCGCGGGGTGCTGCTGCACAACCTTTCGATCGTGGCTTTCCTGACGCTGCTCTGGGCACTGGCGGGCATGACCGGCTTGCTGGTCTGGCTGGGCTTTTCCTTCTTGGGCGGGATGATCGGGGTGTTCCTCGTCTATCTTCAACATAATTTCGAGGACACCTACTGGGACCGCCGCCCCGATCTGGACCCGCAGCTGGCGGCGTTGCAGGGGTCCTCGGCGCTGGATTTCGGCTGGTGGTTCGACATGGCCGTGGCCTGTATCACCCTACACGACATCCATCATTTCAACGCGCGCATCCCGTCCTACCGGTTGCGGGCCTGCCATTACAACCTGCCGCCCGAATACGCTCCGCGCCGCATAGGCTTTGCCGAGGCGGTGGCCGCGCTGAACCTCAAGCTCTGGGATGAGGACGCCCGTTGCCTGGTGCCCTTTCCGAAACGCGCGGATGCGGTCGAGCCGGTGACTGGCTAGACCATGTATTCCGTGTTCCGCAAAAAGGGGGCACGGAGGAAAGAAAGATTGTGTATACAAACGAGTAATCTTTGACAAAAGGGAGGCAAAGGAAGTTTGACATGACCCCTGTCAAGAAAATCGAGGGCGTTGGCCCGGCATTGGCAAGAATGCTGGCCGAGAACGGGTTTGACAGTGCCGAGACGGTTGCCGCCGCCAGCATCGAACGGTTGATGAACCTGCCGCGCATCGGTGCGCTCAGGGCCAAGGCCATTCATGCCGCGGCGCAGGCGCTGGTATCGGCGCAGCCGTCGAAAACCGCCGCACCGGCTGCCAGCCCCGCACCGGCCCGCAAACCGGCAGGGCGGTCCTCTCGCACGCGCCGCCCGGTTGCCGGACGCGGCGCAACCGCAAAAAAGTCCGACCCTGTCCAGGCCAAACCCGCCACCGCGGCCCCCCCGCAGTCGACTCCCGCCAAGCCTGCTTCGCCGCGTGACGAGGCGAGCGAGGCCGAGGTCCGTGCGGGCGAGGCAGCGGCCCTGGCCGAACAGGCCGAGGCCGACGCCAAGGCCCGCAAGAAGGCCAAGGCAGCGGCCAAGGCAGAGAAGGCCAAGCAGAAGAAAAAGGATTTCGAAGAAAAAATCCGCAAGGCCGAGGCCAAGGTCAAGAAGAAGTCGGACAAGAAGAAGTCCGGCAAGAAAAAGTCCGGCAAGAAGAAAGACGACAAGGACAAGAAGAAGGCAAAGAAAAAGGCGAAGAAGTAACTTCTTCGCCTCGTTCCGGTCTGGTGTGGTTCCCTGAGATCAGCTCAGGGTGCCGTCCGTGTTCAGCTTCAGCTTGCCGCCCAGATAGGGGGCCAGCGCCTGGGGCAGGGTGACCGAACCGTCCGCGTTCTGGCCGTTCTCCAGCACCGCGATCAGGCACCGCCCCACCGCCAGGCCCGAGCCGTTCAGCGTATGCACGAATTGCGGCTTGCCACCATCGGCGGGCTTGAACCGCGCATTCATGCGGCGGGCCTGGAAATCACCACAGGTCGAGACCGAGCTGATCTCGCGATAGGTGTTCTGGCCGGGCAGCCAGGCTTCGATGTCATAGGTGCGCCGGGCGCCGAACCCCATGTCGCCGGTGCACAGGACGATGGTGCGATAGGGGATGCCCAATGCCTCGAGAATGCCCTCGGCGCAGCGCAACATGCGTTTCTGCTCTTCATCCGAATGATCGGGATGGGTGACCGAGACCATTTCGACCTTTTCGAACTGGTGCTGGCGCAGCATGCCGCGGGTGTCCTTGCCGGACGAGCCCGCCTCGGAGCGGAAGCACAGCGAATGGGCGGTATAGCGGCGCGGCAGATAATCCTCGGCAATGGTCGAGCCATTGACGATATTGGTCAGCGATACTTCGGAGGTGGGGATCAGCCACCAGCCCTCGCGGGTCTGATAGCTGTCTTCGCCGAATTTTGGCAACTGGCCGGTGCCATACATCATCTCGGACAGGACCAGCACCGGGCCGTTCACCTCGGTCAACCCGTTCTGTTCGCTGTGGGTGTCGAGCATGAACTGCGCCAGCGCCCGGTGGATACGGGCCACCGCGCCCGAAAGCAGCACGAACCGTGCGCCCGACAGCTTGGCGGCGGTTTCGAAATCCATGCCGTCCTGTACCGAGGCCAGGTCGAAATGTTCCTTGGGCGCGAAATCCATCTCGCGCGGGGTGCCCCAGCGGTGCAGTTCCACATTGTCGGCCTCGTCCGCCCCTTGCGGGACGTCCTCGGCGGGCAGGTTGGGCAGGCCCGCGAGCAGTTCGGTCAACTGGGTGTCCAGCTCCTTGGCCTCGGCCTGCATCGCGGCGATCTCGGCCTTTTTCTCGGCTACCAGCGCGCGCAGGCGCTCGAATTCGGCCTCGTCGCCGCGTGCCTTGGCGGCGCCGACTTCCTTGCTGGCCTTGTTCTGCTCGGCCTGGGCAGTCTCGGCGGCCAGGATCTTGCCCCGGCGTGCTTCGTCCAGGGCCAGGATGTCCGACGACACCGGCGCGCTCCCACGGCGCGAAAGCGCGGCGTCGAAGGCGGCTGGGTTCTCGCGGATGGCGCGGATGTCGTGCATGGGTCTGGTCCTTGGACTGGGTGATTCACTGGCCCGGTTATGCACCATCCGCGCGCCGGGGTGTAGCGCCGCCGCCAGCTTGTGGAAAGAGAAAGGGGCCGGGTGTTGCACCCGGCCCCCGGTTGACCTTGCGGCCCGGCTCAGCTGAAGGCGACGCGGGGTGCCGCGATCTTGTGGCGTGGCGGCTGCATGTGGATTACGCCAGTCAGGAAATCGGCATAATCGCAGGTCAGCTCGGTGCCGGCCGGAATATCGGTCAATGCCACCCCCCAGATTCCGTCCGAGAAATCGAGATTGGGATACATCGAATGGTTCATGAACCGTCCCTCATCGCTTTCCAGGATCAGGTATCCGGGCCGGTTGATATCGGGATAGCTGTAACGCTCCAGAAATTCCTTCACATGGGGTTCGACATTGTCGAGCTTGCTTTCGGGAAAGGTGATGTCGAGCATCTTGTCATGGCGCCATACCTTGTCGCCCCGGGCGATGTCGTCATGGCAGAATACCCCCAGTCCTTCGATTTCGGAGGGGGCGAGATAGCAGCGCACCATCATCATGCGCCTGTTCCTTCTGTAAAGGATGGCCGGGCCGCGTTCCGGTCTGGGATAAGGGGGGCGTACTCCCTGCCTCCCCGCGCGCCGCGGCGCGCGCAACGCAACAAGGCACCGATTCGATGACTGTTGCAACGAATTTCATATCTGCCCTCGAGAAAGGCTGGTAGCCGTTCAGGCCCTGGTCAAAATCATGTCCGTCATCGGTTTGAAACGGGCCCACCAGCCGGCTTCCAAACCATCACCGACGGTCAGGCTTGTTCAGCTTTCGACGCCTCGTGGGCCAGTTTTCCGCTCCATTTTTCAGTCGGAATCTTTGGCACCTCGGGATCCGCTTCATAAGATGGAGTCATGATCTGGACGCCGTTTTCGGTAAATACCTCAAAGATATTACGATGCAGTTCCGACCTGATGCGTGGAATGTTCGAACCCCGAGTCGTATGGGCGTTGATCTCATAGTTGACTGCGTAATCCGCCAACGCCGTCCAGAGCACAAATGGTTCCGGGCGCATCCTTAGGCCGTCGGTGCGTCGCGCCGCTTCGATCAACATCGCCTCGACCTTTTCCGCAGGTTCCTCGTAGCCGATTCCAACAGTCGTATGCAGAATCACTCCGCTGCTCTCCGAGTGCTTGGTGTAGTTGACGACCTCGGAATTCAGCAGCTGGGCGTTGGGAATCGAGATCAGCTCGTTCTTTGTCGAGCGCAGATGCGTTTCCATCAGCTTTATTTCGACGACATCCCCAAGGTGATCTCCGATCTGAATGCGATCTCCGATCGACGTGGACCGTCGGTAGATCACGAAAAGTCCAGAGATCAGATTGTTCATCACCGAATTCGATCCAAGCGACAGCATCGCGCCTACGAGAATGGTCAGCCCCTGAAACGCGGCGGATTCGGACCCAGGAATGTAGGGAAACGAAAACACCAACGCGATCAGGATCAAGGCCGCTCTTATGAGGTTGAAAGTGGGAATGACCCAGTGGCGTTCGAAGTTTCCGATTACGAAACTTCCCGCCTCGACCGCTTCGAAGAAGATACGCAGGCCGCGAATGATATACTGGGTGACTGCCGCGATGATCAGAAGCGTGACGAGATTTGGAAGATAGTTAATGAACCCGAGGACGATGTTCAGAACCGGCCTCGTTACATAGGTCAGCAGCAACTGGGCGACATAGCGCGTTTCGGCAAACGACAGCAGAACGAACGAAAGATAGTAGTAAACACCCAGGAAAAAGATCACCAACAGGATGAAGCTGATCCCGAACCGGATCAGTGCGGCGATGGCATCAGCGCGGACATGTGCCTTGGTGGCGGATTCGACTTCGGCCAGGTTTCGGTGAACCAGCTTGGTGACCCGAGTGTTGAGGAAGCGACGTAAAAGGACACCCAGAAAGGTGAAAAGCGCAAAGGCCAGCGTCCAGCCCATGGCATAGATCGCCCCTTCGAGCCTCGCTTCGTCTGATCGCTCGGCCCTGTAGGTCAAGATCGCGTCGTTGATGACCTTGGCTTGAACATCGGTCAACAGTTCTATGTCGATCTTTTCAAGAGAGGCGTCGGCTTGCGTAACAGTCAGGATTTCGACGCCATCGGCATAGATGACATAACCAAAGCGCTCTTTTCTCTTTTCAATGTCGACGGTTGCGGAATCGGATGCCGTGGCGACCTGTACAAGTCGCTCATGAACCCTGAGCGCGCGCCGTTCAGCAGGCAAACCAGTCACGCCGCGCAGCAGGAACAGTTGGGACCCGTCAAGGATCACTGGGGCCTGAAAAATCCCCTGCGAGGATTGAGACGGTGCCGGTGTTTCCTGCGCTGAAACCAAGGATGTGCAGAGGTACTGGATAACAAGTACAGCTATCACCAACAGACGAGACATGGTTGGTTTTCCTCGTTGCTTCTGGTTCGACTATACTCGCATGAGACAACCTGACCAGTGGGCAGTATCGGCAAAAGATCCGCTTTCGCGCTCGACTTGCAAAGCGGCGGTTCTGCGCATAGGTTCCCGGAAATTTCGCGGGGCCGCACCCCGTCACTCAGCACAAAGGAATGTCCCATGGATGGTGGCGCAATCGCCCAGTTTCTCCCGCTTATCCTGATCTTCGCGATCATGTATTTCCTGTTGATCCGGCCGCAGCAGAAGAAGGTCAAGGAACATCAGGCCATGGTCAGCGCCCTGCGTCGCGGCGATCAGGTGATCACCCAGGGCGGGTTGATCGGCAAAGTCGCCAAGGTCAAGGAAGACGGTGAGCTCGAGGTCGAGATCGCCGAAGGCGTCAAGGTGCGCGTGGTCAAGTCGACCATCGCGCAGGTGCTGAACAAGACCGAACCGGCGAAGTAAGCCGAACCCGTCGGAACAAAGGCAGGGTCATGCTGCAAATAGATACCTGGAAACGGGTCCTGATCTGGCTTGTCTGTATTGGCGGGCTGGTTCTGGCCCTGCCGAACGCATTCTATACCCGCGTTGAGCAGAGCAACGATGCCCGCGCCGCGATCGAGCTGCGTGGCGAAACGCCCGAGCTGACGGCGGCGGCGGGCCAGTGGCCCGGCTTCATGCCGTCCTCTCTGGTCAATCTGGGTCTGGACCTGCGCGGCGGTGCGCATCTGTTGGCCGAGGTGCGGGTTTCTGACGTCTATGCCGCCCGGATGGACGCCATGTGGCCGGAAATCCGCAACGCTCTGCGCGACGCGCGGGCAACTGTTGGGACCATCCGCAAGCAGCCGTCGAAACCGGACGAGATCCGGGTCAAGATCAGCCAGCCCGAGGGCATGAGCCGCGCGCTGGAACTGGTGCGCGGGCTGGCCCGCCCAATCCAGACGCTGACCGGGGCCGGATCGAACGATATCGAGGTGCGCGGCGAGGGTGACGAGATCGTCGTGACCCTCAGCGAGGCCGAACGCCTTGCCACCGATGACCGCACCGTGCGCCAGGCGCTGGAAATCGTGCGCCGCCGCATCGACGAGGTCGGTACCCGCGAACCCACGATCCAGCGTCAGGGCGCCGACCGCATCCTGATTCAGGTGCCGGGCATCGGCAGCGCCTCGGAACTCAAAGAGATCATCGGCACCACCGCACAGCTGACCTTCAACCCGGTGGTCTCGCGCGGCACCGATGCCAATGCCCGTGTCGGCGTGGGCGAGAAACTGGCGCCGTCGCTGGATCAAGAGGGCGTGTTCTACACCATCGAATCCGCCCCCGTGGTCACCGGCGAGGAACTGGTCGACGCCCAGCCCGCCTTTGACCAGAACGGCCGCCCGGCGGTCAACTTCCGCTTCAACACCTCTGGCGCGCGCAAGTTCGGCGATTACACCCGCGACAATGTCGGCGCGCCCTTTGCCATCACGCTGGACGGCGAGGTGATCAGTGCCCCGGTGATCCAGAGCCACATTCCCGGCGGCTCGGGTATCATCACCGGCAATTTCACCGTCGAGGAAAGCACCAATCTGGCCGTACTCCTGCGCGCCGGCGCCCTGCCTGCGGGGCTGGAATTCCTTGAGGAACGGACCATCGGCCCGGAACTGGGGCAGGACAGCATCGACGCGGGCAAGGTCGCGACCGTGGTCGCATTTGTGGCGGTTCTGGGCTTCATGTTCGCCAGCTATGGCCTGTTCGGCATCTTCGCCAATATTGCGCTGATCATAAACGTGGGTCTTCTGTTTGGCCTGTTGTCGGTGATCGGCGCCACGCTGACCCTGCCGGGTATTGCGGGCATCGTGCTGACGGTCGGCATGGCGGTGGACGCCAATGTGTTGATCTTCGAGCGCATCCGCGAAGAGCTGAAGACCGCCAAGGGCCCGGCACGGGCCATCGAACTGGGCTATGAAAAGGCGCTGAGCGCTATTCTGGATGCCAACATCACCACCTTCATCACGGCGGTGATCCTGTTCGCCATGGGCTCGGGGCCGGTCCGGGGCTTTGCCATCACGCTGGGGCTGGGCATTCTCACCTCGGTTTTCACCGCGATCTTTGTCACCCGCCTGCTGGTGGTGACCTGGTTCGAACGCCGCCGTCCCAAGACGATCGAGGTCTGACATGCGCCTGAAACTCATTGCTGACGATACGACGTTCGATTTCTTCAAGCGCTGGCGGGTCTGGCTGGGCATCTCGGCCCTGATGGTCGTGATCGGCTTTGCCTCGTTCCTGATCCAGGGCCTGAATTTCGGCATCGACTTTCGCGGTGGCACCACGGTGCGCACCGAAAGCACCCAGGCCGTCGATGTGGGCGCCTATCGCGGCGCGCTCGACCCGCTCGGGCTGGGTGATGTCTCGATCACCGAGGTGTTCGACCCCACCTTTGGCCCTGACGAGAACGTGGCCATGATCCGCATCCAGGCTCAGGACGAGGCCGAGGCGGTCAAGGCCGAAACCATTGCCAAGGTGCAGGACGCGCTGCGCGGCGTCGCCCCGGACATCAAGTTCGTCTCGGTCGAATCGGTCGGCCCCAAGGTGTCGGGAGAGCTGATCCAGACCGCGATTCTGGCGGTGGGTCTCGCGATCCTGGCGGTGCTGGTCTATATCTGGCTGCGCTTCGAATGGCAGTTCGCCCTGGGCGCCGTGGCCGCGCTGGTGCATGACGTGGTGCTGACCATCGGCATCTTCTCCGAACTTCAGATCCGCTTTGACCTGGCCATCATCGCCGCGCTGCTGACCATCGTCGGCTATTCGCTGAACGATACCGTGGTGGTGTTCGACCGGGTCCGCGAGAACCTGCGCAAATACAAGCAGAAGGATCTGAAAGAGGTCTTGAACCTCTCGATCAACGAGACGATGAGCCGGACCCTGATGACCTCGATCACCACGCTGCTGGCGCTGATCTCGCTCTACGTGCTGGGCGGCGACGTGATCCGCGGCTTTGTCTTTGCGATGATCTGGGGCATCGTGGTCGGGACCTATTCCTCGATCTTCGTGGCCTCGACCATCCTGCTGTGGCTGGGCGTCAAACGCGACTGGTCCAAGCCCACCAATACCTCGGGCAACCAGTTCGCCGATATCGACGCCTGAGATCTGGCGCCATTCCCGGTCCCGTCTTGGCGCTAAGGGCGTGGCCGGGGTCGGGGCAGGCTGCCCGCAATGGAACCGCTCCTCGCCCTTTCTTCTCCTGAAATCGCGCTGCTGATCGGCGCGGCTTTTCTGGCCGGCTGCACCCGCGGCTTTGCGGGCTTTGGCACCGCATTGATCTATCTGCCGCTGGCCGGGATCGTGCTGGGGCCGGTGGCCGCGATCACCACGCTGGTGCTGACCGATATCGTCGGTCCGCTGCCGATGCTGCCGCGTGCCGCCCGGCATGTGGACAGGGGCGATCTGGCGCGGCTATTGCTCGGGGCGGCGGTGGCCCTGCCTTTGGGGCTCTACATGCTGTTCCTGCTCGAACCGGGCCTGTTCCGCCTGCTGGTCTCGGGCGTGTCGCTGACCATGCTGGCCGGGCTGGTGCTGGGCTGGCGCTATCACGGCGCGCTGCGACCCGGTGCCGTGACCGCCACCGGCGCCGCCTCGGGCTTTCTGGGCGGGGTGGCGGGCCTGCCCGGTCCGCCGGTGATATTTGTCTATATGGCCAGCCCCAAACCGGCGGCGGCGATCCGGGCTAATATCACCTTCTACCTATTCGGCTATGATTGGATGGTGCTGGCGATGATGGGGCTGGCCGGGCGGCTCGATCCGGCGTGGATCGTCACCGGTCTGGCGCTGATCGTGCCGAATATGCTTGGCACGATGCTGGGCGCGGCGCTATTTGTGCCGGGATACGAGCGCGCCTATCGCCTTGCCGCCTATGGGCTGATCCTGGGCGCGGCGCTGGCGGGGCTGCCATTCTGGACCTTGGGAGAGTGATCATGCGCCTGACCGAAGTGACCTATTCCGGTGCCCGTCCGGTCGATGGCTACGGGCCGGGTTTCTTCCGCATCGGCGGCGAGGTTCATCAGGGCGCGCTGCTGACCGGCCCCGACGGCCCCGCCCCCTGGGCAGGCTATCATGACAGCGTCCCACTGATGACGCTGGCGGGTCAGGTCGATGTGCTGTTCATCGGCACCGGCGCCGAGGTGGCCCATATCCCGCAGGCCCTGCGCCAAAGCCTCGAACAGGCCGGATTGGGGGTCGAGGCGATGACCTCGCCTGCCGCCTGTCGCACCTATAACGTGCTCCTGGGCGAGGGCCGCCGCATCGCGCTGGCCGCGCTCCCGGTCTGATCCTGCTCTTCATTTCGCCACAAATACTCCGGGGAGCGCGAGGGGCAGCGCCCCTCGCTCCCGCCTGCAAGGCCTCGCATTGCTGGCGATGCGGCAAATCCCGCCTTTTGCCCCCCGCGCCAATGGGATAAGCGAGGAGCATGACACTCACCGTCACCGATCTTGCCATTGCCCGCGGCGGCATTCCCGTGCTCGAGGGGCTGAACTTCGCGCTCGCCCCCGGCCGCGCGCTGATCCTGCGCGGTCCCAACGGCGCGGGCAAGACCACGCTGCTGCGTACTCTGGCCGGACTGCAACCGCCGCTGGCGGGACTGATCGAGGGCGCCGAGGATCGGATCGCCTATGCCGGCCATTCCGACGGGTTGAAACCCACACTCAGCGTCACCGAGAACCTGAGGTTCTGGGCTTCCGTCTTTGGCGGGCGCGATATTGCCCCGGCGCTCGATGCCTTTGCGCTGGGCGACCTGGCCGAGCGTCACGCGGGCAACCTGTCGGCGGGGCAAAAGCGGCGGCTGGGTCTGGCGCGGCTTCTGGTGACGGGGCGCCCCGTCTGGATGCTGGACGAGCCCACCGTCTCGCTCGATCGCGACGCGGTGGCGATGTTCGCCGATGCGGTGCGCGCGCATCTGGGGCAGGGCGGGTCGGCCCTGATCGCCACCCATATCGACCTGGGGCTGGATGGCGAGGTGCTGGATGTCGGTCCCTATCGCGCCCGCCCGGCGCCGCTTGACGACCCGGATGGAGATTTCCTGTGATCGCCCTTCTGAAACGCGACCTGGTACTGGCCTTTCGGGCCGGGGGCGGCTTTGGCCTGGGGCTGGCCTTTTTCCTGATCGTCACGGTTCTGGTGCCGTTTTCGGTGGGGCCGCAATCGGCGCTCTTGTCGTCGATCGCGCCAGGGGTGCTGTGGCTGGGCGCGCTTCTGGCCTGCCTGCTGTCGCTTGACCGCCTGTTGGCGCTTGATTGGGAGGACGGCACGCTCGACCTGCTGGCCACCGCGCCGCTGCCGCTGGAATCGGTGGTGACGATGAAGGCGCTGGCCCATTGGCTGACCACCGGTCTGCCGCTGGTGCTGGCCGCGCCGGTGCTGGGGGTGCTTCTGAACCTGCCCACCCCCGGCTTTGTCTGGCTGGTGGTCTCGCTCTTGCTGGGCACGCCGGCGCTGAGCGTGGTGGGCACATTCGGCGCCGCGCTGACCGTGGGGTTGAAGCGCGGCGGGCTGCTGCTGTCGCTCCTGGTGCTGCCGCTTTACGTGCCCACGCTGATCTTTGGCGCCGAGGTGGCGCGGCGGGGGGCCGCAGGGATGGAGGTGGCCACACCGCTTCTGATGCTGGCAGGGATAACCGCCGCCGTGATCGCTTTGTTACCCTTTGCCAGCGCCGCGGTGCTCCGCGTCAATCTGCGTTGACGCAAGTCAATTGAGAACAGTCCCGCTTCGCACTAGATAGGACCCATGACGATATCGACGAGACTCAACGCGCTCTGGGAATATGCCAACCCGCGCAAGTTCCTGGCCCTGACCGAGCGGGTGCTGCCCGCGCTGTGGGTGCTGACCGCGATCACCCTTGTGGGTGGACTGGTCTGGGGCTTCTTCTTCACGCCTGACGATTACAAGCAGGGTTCTACTGTCAAGATCATCTATATCCACGTGCCCTCGGCCTTTCTGGCCACCAGCGTCTGGTTCATGATGTTGGTGACCTCGCTGGTCTGGCTGATCCGGCGCCACCATGTCAGCGCGCTGGCCGCGCGTGCGGCGGCGCCCGTGGGCACGGTCATGACGCTGATCGCGCTGATCACCGGGGCAATCTGGGGCCAGCCGATGTGGGGCACCTGGTGGGAATGGGATCCGCGCCTGACCTCGTTCCTGGTGCTGTTCCTGTTCTACCTCGGTTACATGGCCCTGTGGGAGGCGATCGAGGATGCCGACACCGCCGCCGACCTGACCTCGGTGCTGTGCCTGGTGGGATCGGTCTTTGCGGTGCTCAGCCGCTATGCGGTTTATTTCTGGAACCAGGGGCTGCATCAGGGGGCCTCGGTGCTGCGCGCAGGCGCTGTCAGTGGCACCGATACCGAGGAGAAGGTGAGCAATGTCTACGCCTATCCGCTGCTTCTGTGCCTGCTGGGCTTTGGGCTGTTGTTCGTGACGCTGGTCTTTTACCGCACCGGAACCGAGATCCGGGCCCGCCGGATCAAGGCGCTGATCGCACGGGAAAGGGCAAACGGATGATTCCCGATCTGGGCAAATATGCCGCCACGGTGCTGAGCGCCTATGGCGCCACTCTGGTGCTGTTGATCGGTCTGGTGGTGCTCAGCCTGCGGCGCGGCCGCAAGCTGCGCGCCGAGATGGACAAGATCGAACAAAGGATTTCGCGCAATGGCTAGGATTTCGCCGCTGATGGTGGCGCCGCCGCTGATTTTCGGCGCCTTCGTTCTGCTGGCCGCCGTCGGCATGTTCCGCGACGATCCCGAGGCACTGCCATCGGCGCGCGAGGGGCAACCCGCGCCGCCGCTGGCGCTGACCGCCTTTCCTGCGGCGCCGGGCTTTCACGATGCCACCCTGCGCGACGGTCAGGTGAAACTGGTCAACTACTGGGCCAGCTGGTGCGCGCCTTGTCGGGCCGAACATCCCAGCCTTGAAAAGCTCGCAGGCGAGGGCATCCCGATCTACGGCATCAACTACAAGGACAAGGTGGAAAACGCGCAGGGCTTTCTGGACGAACTGGGCAATCCCTTTGTTGCGCTGGGTCGTGACGAGCAGGGGCGCACCGCCCTTGACTGGGGTGTCTATGGCGTGCCCGAGACCTATGTGATCGCGGGTGACGGCACCATCATGCTGCGCTTTGCCGGGCCGATTACCGAACGGGTGATCGACAGCACCATCCGCCCGGCGCTGGAAAAGGCCGCGGCGAAATAGGGGGCGCTGCCCCCACCGCCCGTTCCGGGCGGCCCCCCGGAGTATTTCAAGCAAAGTGAAGGGGCGCGGGTCGTTCCTGTCAGGGGGCGGTCGCTGGAGCGGCCGGAATGGGACCTCTGGGTGAGAGGCCCTGATTTCATTCCGCCCAAAATACTCCGGAGCGCGAGGCAGCGCCTCGCAAAAGAAAAGGGCGCCGCAAGGCGCCCTCTCATTGGTCGGTTCGCAGACGCTCAGCTGGCCTTGGCCAGGTTGCGCAGCACGTAATGCAGCACGCCGCCGTTCTCGATATATTCGATCTCGGGTGCGGTATCGATCCGGCATTTCAGGGTGATGGTCTTTTCGGACCCGTCGCCATAGGTGATGGTGCAGGGCACCTCTTGCAGCGGCTGGATGGTGTCCAGTCCGCTGATCGCGACGGTTTCATCGCCCTTCAGGCCCAGCGACTTGCGATTGTCGCCGCCGGTGAACTCGAACGGGATGACGCCCATGCCGACCAGGTTCGAGCGGTGGATACGCTCGAAGCTTTCAGCGATGACCGCCTTGACGCCCAGCAGCGCGGTGCCCTTGGCCGCCCAGTCACGGCTGGACCCGGCGCCATACTGCTCGCCGCCGAACACCACCAGCGGGGTGCCCTGTTCCTGATAGGCCATCGAGGCCTCGTAGATCGAGGTCTGCTGCCCATCGGGTCCTTTGGTATAGCCGCCTTCGACGCCATCCAGCATCTCGTTCTTGATGCGGATATTGGCGAAAGTGCCGCGCATCATGATCTCGTGGTTGCCACGGCGCGAGCCATAGGAGTTGAACTCGCGCGGGGCCACCTGACGCTCGGTCAGATACTTGCCGGCGGGGGTGGTGGTGGCAAAGGAGCCTGCGGGTGAGATATGGTCGGTGGTGACCATGTCACCCAGGATCGCCAGCACCTTGGCGCCCGAGATGTTCGAGATGGTGCCCGGCTCGGTGCCCATGCCTTGGAAGTAGGGCGGGTTCTGGATATAGGTCGAGGTCGCGGGCCAATCATAGGTTTCCGCATCGGTGGTTTCCACCGCCTGCCATTTCTCGTCACCCTTGAACACGTCGGCATATTTCGACTGGAACGCCTCGCGCGTCACGGTCTGCTCGACCAGCTCGGCCACTTCCTGGGTGGTGGGCCAGATGTCTTTCATATAGACATCGTTGCCGTCCTTGTCGGTGCCGATCGGCTCGGAGGTCAGGTCGATATCCAGCGTGCCGGCCAGCGCATAGACCACCACCAGCGGCGGCGAGGCCAGGTAGTTGGCGCGCACGTCGGGCGAGATGCGCCCTTCGAAGTTGCGGTTGCCTGACAGCACCGAGGTGGCGACCAGATCGCCCTCGGCAATCGCCTCGCTGATTTCCTTCTGGATCGGGCCCGAGTTGCCGATACAGGTGGTGCAGCCATAGCCGACGAGGTTGAAGCCGATCTTGTCCAGATCCTCTTGCAGGCCGGCGGCCTCCAGATAGGCGCTGACCACCTGCGAACCCGGTGCCAGCGAGGTCTTGACCCAGGGCTTGCGGTTCAGGCCCAGTGCGGCGGCCTTGCGCGCCACCAGACCGGCGCCGATCATCACATAGGGGTTCGAGGTGTTGGTGCAGGACGTGATCGAGGCGATCACGACCTTGCCCGATTCCATGGTATAGTCTTCGCCCTTGACCGCGACTTCCTTGCCCATCGGGCGCTTGAAGGTCTCGGCCATCTCGCGGGTGAATGCGGTCTTGGCATCGGTCAGCGCCACATAGTCCTGCGGGCGCTTGGGGCCGGAAATGGCGGGCACGATGGTGCCCATGTCCAGGCTCAGCGTGTCGGTATAGACCGGGGCATAATCCGCATCACGCCAGAAGCCGTTTTCCTTGGCATAGGCTTCGACCAGCGCGATCCGGTCCTCGTCGCGGCCGGTATTGCGCAGATAGCGCAGGGTCTCGCCGTCGATCGGGAAGAAGCCGCAGGTGGCGCCGTATTCCGGCGCCATGTTGGCGATGGTTGCGCGGTCGGCCAACGGCAGACGGTCCAGGCCTTCGCCGTAGAATTCGACGAATTTGCCCACCACGCCCTTGGCACGCAGCATCTCGACGACCTTCAGAACCAGGTCGGTGCCGGTGGTGCCCTCGACCATCTGGCCGGTCAGTTCGAAACCGATCACCTCGGGGATCAGCATCGAGATCGGCTGGCCCAGCATCGCGGCCTCGGCCTCGATCCCGCCAACGCCCCAGCCCAGAACGGCCATGCCGTTGACCATGGTGGTGTGGCTGTCGGTGCCCACCAGCGTATCGGGATAGGCAACCTCGACCCCGTCCTGATCGGTATCGGTCCAGACGGTCTGGGCCAGATATTCCAGGTTCACCTGGTGGCAGATGCCGGTGCCCGGCGGCACCACGCGGAAGTTGTTGAACGCGCCCTGGCCCCATTTCAGGAACTGGTAACGCTCCATGTTGCGCTCGTATTCACGGTCCACGTTCATCTGGAAGGCGCGCGGATTGCCGAATTCGTCGATCATGACCGAGTGGTCGATGACCAGGTCAACCGGGTTGAGCGGGTTGATCTTCTGCGCGTCACCACCCAACGCCTTGATGCCGTCGCGCATCGCGGCCAGGTCGACAACGGCGGGAACGCCGGTGAAATCCTGCATCAGCACGCGGGCCGGGCGATAGGCGATCTCGCGCGGGTTCTGGCCGCCCTTGGCGCCCCATTCGGCAAAGGCCTTGATGTCGTCGACCGACACGGAAAAGCCGCCATCCTCGAACCGCAGCATGTTTTCCAGAACCACCTTCAGCGCGGCGGGCAGTTTCGAGAAATCCCCCAGACCGGCCTCGGTGGCGGCGGGGATCGAGTAATAGGAAATGGATTTGCCATTGACGCTGAGCGTGCGGCGCGTCTTGGCGGTGTCCTGTCCAACCTTGATGGGCATCGTGGCCTCCCTCTCTTGGAGCGTGGAAATGGGATTCGCTGCGGGTTATCTGCATCACGCCCGCCTTGGGTTCAAGCACCAAGACGGGGGGTGCGTCAATTTTTGTATACCATTGCACACATGGGGGCGCAAGATGCGGTATGCAATGGTATACATTTGTTTCCGCAGGTTCAAGAAACCTTGATTGGCGCTGTGATCGGCGGGGCGGTAAAGCTGGATCATCCCCTTGCCCAGCGACGGACCGGACCCGGATGAAAGCCCTGACGCTCTGCCTTGCCCTTGCCGCATCGGCACTGCCCATCGCCGCCCGAGCCGAGGGGCCGGTGGTTGTGGAGCTCTTTACCTCGCAAGGGTGTTCCTCGTGTCCGCCTGCGGATGCGATCATGCATCGGCTGGCGCGCCGGGACGATGTGATCGGACTGGCGCTGCATGTCGATTACTGGGACTATATCGGCTGGGTCGACGAATTTGCCGACCCAGCCCATACCCTGCGCCAACAGGCCTATGCCCGCGCCGGTGGGCGCTCGATGATCTATACCCCGCAGATGATCATCCAGGGGGTCGAGGATGTGGTCGGCGCGCGCGAGGAAGAGGTGCTGGCGCTGATCGAGGCGCACAAGGCACGCCCGGCGCCGGTCGGCATTACCGCGCGCCGCGTGGGCGATGACATCACCGTCACTTTGACCCCGGGCACGGGGACGCCCGGTGGTTCCTATGCGGTGCAACTGGTGCGATATACGCCACTGCGCCATGCCTCGATCAAGCGTGGCGAGCTTGCCGGTCATGACCTGGATTATGCCAACGTGGTCGACAGCTGGCAGGTGGTGGGGCAGTGGGATGGACAGAGCGAGAAACGCCTGAGCGTCACCACCGAGGGCGATTTGCCGGCGGTCGTGCTGGTACAGCAGGCGGGACCTGGGTCGATCCTGGCGGCGGCCCGGGTCGAGTGATCAGTTCGGCGTGTCCTCGGGCCGCTCGCCGAGGTCGAGCCAGGGTTTCCAGCGCCGGTGGATCCAGAACCATTGCCCCATATGCTGGCGCACCATCTTTTCCAGATCATCGTTCAGGAACTGGGTCATGGTGACCGGATCGCTATGGGCGACCGGATCGTGCATCACGATCTCGAAATCCAGCCCGTTGTCCTGCCGTACCGAATAGCAGGGGATCATCACCGCATCATATTTCAGCGCCAGTTCCGCGTTCAGCACCGAGGTCACCGCAGGCTTGCCGAAAAAGCTCAGCTCGGCACCGCCATGGGCATGCAGGTCCGAGACGATGGCGATGATGCCGCCCTGTTTCAGGCTGCGCACCATCTCCATCATGCCGCGCCGGCCTTGTTCGAACATCGGTTTGCCGGTGCGCAGGAAGGCATCTACATAGATTTCGTTGAAATAGGGGTTGGCCATGCGGCGGTAGAGACAGCCGATCGGCTTGCCGCCTCGGGCCTGCAATGCGGCGCGGGTGGCCAGGTAATGGCCGAAATGGGCGGTGATCAGCATCACCGGCTTGCCCTCGGCAATAGCCGCGTCAAAGGCGGCCGCGCCCGGCCCGCTGACCCGTGCCCCCTGTTGCCGACGGGTGAATTCGTCGGGCGAGAAATGTTCCATGATGGCGCGGCCTGCATTATCGGGCACTGCGCGGCACAGGCGCGCGATCTCGGCCTCGGGCAGGTCTGGACAGGTCAGCGCCAGATTGGCGCGAATGCGCTTGCTAAACCCCACCAGCGGGCCAATCGCGCTCATCAGCCGACCCATCGCCGCGATCCGGCGATCGTAGGGCAGAAGCCGCATCCCTCCGATCAGCCCGCGCAGCAGCAGATATTGCGCATAGTAAGAGGCGCGCGCACCTCGGCCGAGTTCGGATTTTTCAACGGGCATCAGGGTCTCTTAGCGGCTGTGCATCTCGCGATGCCAGACATACAGACCCGCCCCGGCGATCACAAGCGCACCGAGGACAGTCCAGATGTCGGGATATTCACCAAAGAAGGCCGTGCTCCAGATTGCGGAGAATCCAAGTCCGCAATAGGCATAGGGCGCGAGCATGGCCGCCTCTCCTTGTGAAAAGGCGCGGATCAGGAAGAGCTGGCCCAGCGTGCCGAAAAGAACGACCAGCGCAATAAGACCCCATGCCGTGGGGCTGGGCGACTGCCAATAGCCGGGAACGATGAGGCTCAGCAACGTGGTGCCGACGAGGCCGGTATAGAAGAGCGAGGTCCAGACGTCCTCGTCCGGGCCGACGCGGCGTGTGAGCAGAGCATAAGTGGAATAGCAGGCGGCGGCACCGAGCGGGAAAAGCGCGGCAGGCTGGAACACGTCCGACCCCGGGCGCAATACGATCAGCGCGCCGGTCAGGGCCACGGCGATGCCCAGCAACCTGCGCGGGCCCAGACGCTCACCCAGAAACAATGCGGCACCCAGCGTGATGAAAATCGGGTTGACCGACATAAGGGCGGTGGCGTCAGTCAGCGGGATCCGGCTGATGCCGAGAAAGAAGAAGGCGGTCGCCCCCATCAGCATCAGCGAACGCAGGAGTTGCAGGCGCGGATAAGCAGTGCGGATGACCTTTCGCAGGCGTGGCAGGACGAGAAGTAGCACCAATAGCATCTGTCCGGCATAGCGTGCCCAGAGCGCTGGAATCACGCCGATCTGCGGCGCCAGCGCCTTGACCGTAGCATCCATGAGCGAAAAGCACAGGATGGCGAGAACCATGAAGCCGATGGCCCGACGCGCCGTTGATGCCATTACGCTTGGGCCCGCGACTGGAGTAGGGTGTTGAACATGTGAAGCTGATAGCGCCCAGCTTCGGTTCTGTCCATCAGCCAGCGGCCTGGTGCCGGAATTTTGAAAAAATTTCGGCCCGGAAAGCGACCGCTTTCCGACCCGTTTTCCGTGCCGGAAAACGGCCTGCCGGGATCAAGCGTCACTATCCTCCTCGGGGTCGATGAGCCGTAGGGCGCCTTCGTCCTCCAGGCTACGGATAACACCCACAAGGGTTGTCATCGCCGCCTCGCCCTCGCTGCGCTTGACCTTACCCTTGTCGCGGATCTCGTCGCGCAGGTTGTCGGCCATCCGCGAGGACATGTTGCCGAGCAGGAACTCCGCCACCACGGCCTCGTCCCCCTCGGTAGCGGCGGCGAGGGCCTGGATCAGTTGATCCTGATCGGCCACGCGCACCACGGCGGGCACGTCGCGCGGCGACAGGCGGGCAGGGATGTCGGAGAAGGTGAACAGGACCTTGCGCACCGAAGAGGCAAAGGTTGCATCCTCTTCGTCCAGCGCCGACATCATCTGGTCGCGCGTTGCGGGCGCCGAATGGTTCAGGATATTGCCCACCCGTTTCTCGGGCCGGTCGGCAAAGGCCAGGATCGGCCGCGCATCCAGCTGCGCGGCCAGCGACCAGCCGATCCGATCCACTGCCTCGGGCGTCACCCGGCCGGTCTGCGAGATGGCATAGGTGATGCGCCGCGCCACCGGGCCGGGCAATTGCCCAAGCAGCGCCGCCGCCTTGGCGGTATCAAGTTTCGACAGCAGCACGGCGGCGACCTCGGTGCTTTCGGCCTGGGCGATCTCGGCCAGCTCCTCGGGCGGCAGGGCGCGCAGCCGCTGCCAGGGATCACCCATCTGCCGAACACCGGCCTCGCGCCGCAGACGCGCGGCGGTGGTTGCGGCGATCTTGCCATCCATTGCGCTCAGCGCCCCGGCCAGCCCATGCGGAAAGCTGAGCCCGATCCCGTCGAGCGCCTCGGCAAATTCCTCGGCCACCGCGTCCAGCGTGATCCGGTCGACCAGCCCCATCCGCCCCATCTGCTTAGTCAGCCGGGCCTGCAACTCCTCTGGCAGTTCCTCCAACGGGATTTGCGCGCCTGCATTCAGCAGAAGCCGCACGACCACAGCAGCCTTTTCCAGATTGCTCAATTGCCGGGGCACGCGCCGGGGCGCGTCGGCCACCGGCTGGCCGCCCATCCTTGTCACCGCCGGAGCGTCGACGAAATCGAACATCTCGGCTTCAAGGGGCATCAACGCATTGTCGTCCTGCATCTGCCTTCGTCATCCGTCATCAGAGTCGCAGGCAGATTAGCGGTCGGGCGGTAAAGAAAGGCTGAACTCAGTAGTTGTAGGTCAAGCCCGTCCGGATGGCCTCGCGCAGCGACACCTCGGCCCAACTGCCTTCACCGCCGCGCGCGGTGATCTCACGCCACTGGGCGATGGCCAGATCGGTCTTGCCGGCCTCGACAAACCCTTGCCCCATATAGCTGCGTGCCAGAATATTGTCGGGATTGGTCGCGATCGCCGCCTGATAGTAGAAGGTCGCGCGGTCCAGATCGCCCAGCTTGCGATGGGTGAACCCCCAATAGGTCAGCACGCGGTCGTCGCTCTGGTCGGGCATGGCCGCCAGCACGCCCTGCGCATCGGCGGGACGCCCGGCATAGGCCAGTTCGCGCACGGCCTTATACAGCGTATCGGCATCCAGGCCGGAATTCTTCGGCGCCACGCAGCGCTTTTTCTTCTCGTCCCAGACCTTGACCCCTTTGCATTCCTTGGTGGTCTGGGTTTCCTTGGGCGGGTTGGTCCAGGTGCTGCCACCTGTACTGTCGCCGCCGGCGGCAAAGGCGCCAAGCGGCAGGGTCAGACCCAAGGCAAGAAGGGAAGGCAATCGCATGAGGGGAACTCCGGTATCAGCTTAATGTAAGGGACGCAAAATTTTCTCGGGCGCCGTAATAGACCCCCGGAAAACCGGCCGGATCGGCGCGGGCTCAGCTGTTGATCACCTCGACACAGGTTTGCGAGGCGGCGTCCCACTGCATGCCCGGGGCGCAGGATTGGGTCTGTTCATGGCCACGGCTGGAACAGCCCATCGCCAGCGAAGCCACTGGCAGCAGGGCCAACGCAGTGGCGCAGCATATCGTCCTGAGGGTCATGATCTCTCCTCCCGTTGATACTGGAAAGGAGTGTAGCGCAGAGCCCCACTTGCGCAAAGGGGACTCACGCCGATTTGTCTCTCGTTATGTCCGTTTCGGCGGTCAGTCGCCAAAGACACGGGCAAAGATCGTGTCGACATGCTTGGTGTGATAAGCCATGTCGAACTTCTCGTTGATGCCGTCGGTGCCCAGGGCGGCGACAACATCGGCATCGGCCAAGAGCTGCTCGCGGAAATCGACCCGGTCTTCCCAGACCTTGAGGGCATTGCGCTGCACCATGACATAGGCGTCCTCGCGGCTGACACCGGCCTGGGTCAGCGCCAAGAGCACCCGCTGGGACATCACCAGCCCGGGGAACTTGTTCATGTTGTCCAGCATGTTCTCGGGAAAGATCAGCATCTTGTCGACCACGCCGGCGAGACGATGCAGGGCGAAATCCAGCGTCACGGTGGCGTCCGGGCCGATGCCGCGCTCGACCGAGGAATGCGAGATGTCGCGTTCATGCCAGAGCGCCACGTTCTCCATCGCCGGGATCACCGCCATGCGGACAAGGCGGGCCAGACCGGTCAGGTTCTCGGTCAGCACCGGGTTCTTCTTGTGCGGCATCGCCGAGGAGCCTTTTTGCCCCATCGAGAAGAATTCGGCGCCTTCCAGCACCTCGGTGCGCTGCATGTGGCGGATCTCGATGGCGATATTCTCGATCGAGGACGCAATCACGCCCAGCGTGGCAAAGTACATCGCGTGACGGTCGCGCGGGATGACCTGGGTGCTGATCGGCTCGGGGCGCAGGCCCAGCTTGGCGCAGACATGCTCTTCGACCGCCGGGTCGATATTGGCAAACGTGCCGACCGCGCCCGAGATGGCGCCGGTGGCGACCTCGTCGCGCGCGCCTTGCAGGCGGGCCTTGTTGCGGTCCATCTCGGCATAGAAGCGGGCGAAGGTCAGGCCCATGGTCGTGGGTTCGGCATGGATGCCATGGCTGCGGCCCACGCGCACGGTGTCCTTGTGCTCATAGGCGCGCTTCTTCAGCGCGGCGAGCACCTTGTCGACGCCCTCCAGCAGGATGTCGGCGGCCCGCACCAGCTGTACGTTCAGGCAGGTGTCCAGCACGTCCGAACTGGTCATGCCCTGATGCACGAACCGCGCCTCTTCGCTGCCCACATGTTCGGCCAGATGGGTGAGGAAGGCGATGACGTCATGTTTGGTGACCGCTTCGATCTCGTCGATGCGGGCCACGTCGAATTCCACATCCTTGGCTTTCCACACCGCCTCGGCATTTTCCCGCGGGATCACGCCCAGATCAGCCATCGCGTCACAGGCATGCGCCTCGATCTCGTACCAGATCTTGAACTTGGTCTCGGGCGACCAGATTGCAACCATCTCGGGGCGGGAGTAGCGGGGGATCATTGGCAGCGACACCTTTTTGTGATTGGCAGGACCTGTTGGCGCGGGTCATAGACCCAGCCGCATCGCGGGACAAGGCAGGAGCGGAAATATGAGACGGTTTGCCCTGATTTTGGCGGCTGTGCCCACCTGGGCGATGGCGGATGGGTTCATGCCGCTGGCCGGAGACGAGATCCGCGCCGCGCTGACGGGCAGGGAACTGGTCTATGAAGGTGGCGCACGCCAGAGTTTTGACGCCTCGGGCGGGACGGTCTATGTGACCGACCGGTCCAGTCAGGGACGCTGGAGCCTTCGCGGCGATCTTTACTGTTCGATCTGGCCGCCCTCGGAACTCTGGGCCTGTTACACGGTGGCCAGCGACGGCGAGAGGGTCCGCTTTGTCGGGCAGGGCGGCGATATTACCGACGGGACCTATGCCGAATGACCCTGCCGCAGGACATTGCAGCATTCGAGGGCGATTGGCTGCTGGATCGCGTCATTGACGACCGTTTGACGGGGCAAAAACTGCACGCCGAAGGGGCCGCGACGCTGCGCCGCAGCGAGGGTGGGCTGACCTATGACGAGCAGGTGACACTGTTCATGCCCGGCCAACCGCCGTTTCACGGCACGCGCCGCTATCTGTGGCGGCCCGGTCCGGGTGGCATCGTCATCCACTTCGAAGACGGCAGGTTTTTCCACCACTTAACCTTGGGTCAAGCAGAGCCGGGCGATCATCACGATTGCCCGCCTGACAGCTATGATGCGCGCTATGACTTTACCCGCTGGCCGCTGTGGCGGGTCAGATGGTCGGTCAAGGGACCGCGCAAAGATTACGAGATGGTCACCGATTTTCGGCGGCGATAGCGTAAACGTCTTGCGGCGCGCGCGCGGACAGGGCATTTCTGTGTGCCAATACCTGTCTGAACTGGGAGACAACCGAATGAGCATGACTGTTCTGGCCGACGCAATCGGCCCGCGCGAAGGCACCGCGCGTCTGGCAAAGCAAGCGGTTCTGGTGGTGCTGGGCATCGCAGCGCTGGCCATCGCCGCCAAGATCAAGGTGCCGATGTGGCCGGTGCCGATCACCATGGGCACCTTTGCCGTGCTGACGCTGGGCACCGCTTATGGCGCGCGGCTGGGTCTGGTGACCATGCTGGGTTATCTGCTTGTGGGCGCGCTGGGCTTTGACGTCTTCGCCACCTCCTCGGCCGAGAAATTCGGGCTGACCTACATGATGGGCGGCACCGGCGGCTATCTGGTGGGCTACCTGATGGCCACCGTGATGCTGGGCGCTCTGGCGGCCCGCGGTTGGGACCGCTCCTTTGGCAAGATGGCGCTGGCGCTGGTGCTTGCCAATGTGCTGATCTACGTGCCGGGCCTGTTGTGGCTGGGCCAGCTCTATGGCTGGGACAAGCCGATCCTGCAGTGGGGTCTGACCCCGTTCCTGGTGGGCGACGCGCTGAAACTGGTGCTGGCCGCCGTGCTGATCCCCGGCCTGTGGAAACTGGTGGGCAACGCCCGCGGCTGATCCCGCTCGATACCTTTGACAAAGGCCCGGACACATTGTCCGGGCCTTCTTCGTTGCCTTTGCGGGATATGGTAAAGACACTGAAACCATCGCGATCAGGAAAGATGTTTGCCATGCCAAAGAGTTTCGCCCCCTTGCGCGCGCTGGCGTCGGCGCTGGCGGCAAGCCTGCTGCCCTTGCCAGCCATAGCTGACATGCCGCTCACCTATGTTTCTGACGGCAGGGCGTTGTTTCACCTCAGCGCACCGGATTTCTGGCAGGTCCGCAGCGGTGGTCCGCGGGCGCTGACCCCGCCGGGGTCGGACGAGGCGCGGCTGATCAACCGCGTGATCGGGTTCGAGCCTGAGGCCGAACCGGGCGTCTGGGTCGGTTTCATGTCGCCCAACGGGGTATCGACCTTTGCCCAGGCCGAAGACTACCTGCGCAACATCGGCAAATCGGTGGTCAGCGACCCCGAGTTGCGGGAACAAAGCCGCATCCGCATCGGCGGGTTGCCGGCGGCGCGTTATGTCGGCACCGGGCGACGCGATGGAAAAGCGGTCGCGTTCACCGCGGTTCTGGTCGATCTGCCCGGCAGCCGCGTGGCGATTTCCCTGGCCGTGGTCGAGACGGGCGCCCGGCCCGAACTGGTCGAGGATATCAATTCAATCTACGCCTCGTTCCGGGCGGCAAACTAGGAGGATGGCCATGCGCTTTGCAAAACTCACCCTCTCGGCCGGTCTCGTTGTCGCGGTTCTGGGCCTTGCGGGGTGTGATCCGACCGCGACCGGCACCAACTCGGTCTATTACGACTCGATGCTGTGGAACGACTACTATTACGGCTATCCGCGTCCGCCCCGGCCGGACCGTCCGCGCCCCGAACACCCGATCGCGCGCCCACCGGCAAAACCGGTTCCGCCGATCGCCCGGCCGCCGGTGGCACGACCGCCGATCCACCGACCGCCCGTGGCCCGCCCGATGCCCGCCCGCCTTTAGTGAGGCGCGTCAGGACCCGGAGGTCAGGCGTGTGACGATGCGTGCCGCGCCTTCGAGGGTGCGGTGAACCGGGCATTTGTCGGCGATCTCCAGCAGCTTGGCCCGTTGCGTTTCACTCAACGGGCCCTCAAGCGTGATAACCCGGGTGAACGCGTCGATCTTGCCGCTGGCACCGGTATCGGCGTCCTGGGCATGCACCTTGTCATGGCAGACATCGACATTGATCCCGGTCAGGGGCCATTCCTTGCGCTGCGCATACATGCGGATGGTCATCGAGGTACAGGCGCCAAGGCCCGCCGAGACGAAACCATAGGGCGACATGCCCCGGTTGGTGCCGCCATAGGACAGCGGTTCGTCCGCCTGGGTGTGGTGATCGGGACCGGACTGTACATCCTGCAGGAATCCGCTCGCGGAGACTTCGGTGACGCGTACCACGCCCTCGGGGGCGCCAGGCGGTGGCGCCGGCGGCGACAGGTTCACATAGCGACCGACCCAGGCTGCAATGACATCGGCGGCATATTCGGCATCCTGCGCGCGGCTGATCAGGTGATCGGCATCGTCCAGCGTGACAAAGCTCTTGGGATGTTTCGCAGTCATGAAGATCCGGGCGGCATTGTCTATGCTCACCGTTTCGTCGCGCGGTGCGTGCAGCACCAGAAGCGCCGCCCGCAGCTCGGCAATGGCCGGTTGCAGCGCGCTCTCCGCGATATCCTCGACAAACTGCCGTCCGATCCGGAACGGCCGCCCGCCCAGGCAGACCTCGGCCGCGCCCTCGGCCCGGATGCGGGGCAGGGCGGCTTCGAAATGATGCGTCACATGGCCCGGATCGGCGGGGGCGCCAATTGTCACCACGGCGCGTACAGCGGCTATCCGCGCCCGCGCGCGCAGCACAGCAGCCCCGCCCAGAGAATGCCCGATCAACAGCGCGGGTGCCATGTCGCGCCCGGCCAGATAGGTGGCGGCGGCCACCAGATCATCGACATTCGAGGTGAATGTCGTGTTGGCAAACTCGCCCTCTGAATGGCCCAGACCGGTAAAGTCGAAGCGCAGCACCGCGATCCCCATCGCCGCCAGCCGCGCCGCGATCCGGCGGGCGGCGGGAATGTCCTTGGAACAGGTAAAGCAATGGGCAAACAGCGCCGTGGCCAGCACCGGCCCCTCCGGCAGGTCCAGCCGGGCGGCCAGTTGACTGCCGTCATGACCGGCAAAGGTGATCCGTTCGGTGGGCATGGGGTCACTCCTGATGGGTTTCCCCCAGAGTGGTCAGGACAGGCTAAGGCTACAACCCTCATGTCAAACGCCTCACGCGGAGGTGACGCGCCGACATGGGCTTCTTCTGTTCTGAAATACCTCGGGGAGCGCGAGGGGCAGCGCCCCTCGCATCGGTCGCCGTGCCGCAGGCGCGGCGAAATCCCTTGTCAGTCCGCGCCCATGAGGGCGGGATCGAACGGATAGGTGGTCAGGTTCTCATACCCGTCCTCGGTGATCAGAACCTGATCTTCCAGCTTGATCGAGAAATCGCTGCCCACCTCGCCGACACAGGCCTCGACACACAGGACCATGCCCGGCTCCAGCGGATAGTCATAGGCACCCGCCACAGCCTTGTCGGGATAGGAGACCAGCGGCCACTCGTCACACAGGCCCACCCCATGCATCAGGCAGCCGTATTTCTGCGCCTGATATCTGTCGTCCAGCCGGTGGCAATTGGCGGTCAGCTCGGGGATCATCACCCCGGGTTTCAGCATTTCCATGTTGGTCATGATATGCTCATGCGCGTGCCGCATGGCATAGATCATGTCGGGGCGCGGCGCGCGATCGCCGATCCACCACGTGCGGCTGATGTCGATGCAGATGCCGTAGGATCCGATCAGATCGGTATCAAAGGCGATGATCTCGTTTTTCTGCGTGATGCGCGGGCCGCATTCCTGGAACCAGGGGTTGGTACGCTGGCCCGAGGCCAGCAGCCGGGTCTCGATCCACTCGCCACCACGCCGGATGTTTTCGGCATGCAGCACCGCCCAGATATCATCCTCAGTGGTCTTGCCGTCACCGACATTGGCGCGCGCGAACCGCTCCATCTCGGCGATGGCGCTTTCACAGGCGTGATGGGCGCAGCGCATGGCGCGGATCTCGTCGGGCCCCTTGATGGCGCGGGTCTTTTCGGTGACCTCCTCGCCCTCCATGATCTCGAAGCCCTGGGCCTCGAGCGCGCGCAGCCCGTGCAGCATGATCTTGTCGACCGCCAGTCGTTTGTTGCCACCGGAATGCTCCTCGATCAGCACCCGCACCTCGTTGCTGAACACATCCGCCGCCACATCCACCTTGTCGCCGCGGTCGAAATAGAACAGGTCCGCGCCCGAGCGCTGCTCGCGCACCAGCGGGTTGAACGTGCTGAGGAAAGGCGAGTTCTTGTAGTCCCAGATCACCATGTAGCCATCGGCGCAGAGCAGCACCGCCCGGAACGGGTTGTGCGTGTTCCACAGCTGCATGTTGGTCGAGTCGGTCGCATAGCGGATGTTGAGCGGGTCGAACATCAACAGGCCGCCATAGCCCCGCTCGACAATGGCCCGGGTCAGCCGTTTCCAGCGATGCTCGCGCATCCGGGTCAGGTCGGGCAGCTCCAGCCCCGCCTGCGCCCATTCGGCAAAGGCCAGTTGAGTCGGCCCGATTTCGATCCTGTCGTTGTCATTGGGCGAGCCGTCGCCCAGGCTCGCGCCCCGGGTGGGGTCGATCTTGCGGGTGTCTCTGTAATGCTGGGTCATCTCGGCCTCCCTTGTCATGCTGATCCCAACTGTGACCGGGGCCAAGGGGGCGAGTCGCATCCTTTCGCGACGGGTGTTCGTGTCGTTTTTGGCCTGTTTCCGTCGTCTCGGCGATGCTAGGCCGGGCACATGACCGAGATCCTGCAAACCCACCTGCCATATGACATCCACAGCCCCCGGCCATTGCCGGGCATCGCGCCGCTGCAAATGGAGGACTGGTTACACCGGGACGAGGCCTTTGCCGGGCAGATGGCCCGGCGCGCGGCATTGCTGGCCGAGAGGCCGGGCGCGGTGCTGGCGCTGGACGAGGGGGCCCGACCGGCGGCGGTCGAATTGCTCGACCTGGTGCAGGGGCTGGCCTATCCCGGCTCGGGCAATCGGGTCACCCGGCCCGATGGCGCAACTGTCCCGGTTGATCGTGCCGATCCTCTGCGCAGCCTGGGCCAGCTGGTGCAAGAGGATTTCTGCATCCTCGAAAAGCGCGGCGACGAACATGTGCTGACAGGGGCTGTCCTGTGCTTTCCCGCCAGCTGGACCCTGGCCGAGAAGTTCTTGAACCCGTTGATCGCCATCCACGAGCCTGTGGGCAGCTATGACGCGGGGATCGCGCGGCGGGTGCAGCGGCTGTTCGACGGGGTGCAGGTGGGGCGGCCACTGTGGCGGTTCAACGCGCTCTGGTATGCAGATGCCGAGCTGCACCAGCCGCGCAGCATCCATGACCGCCGCAGCGCGCCGGTACCGGCGGATGCGGGGTATCTGCGCAGCGAGCGGCAATGCATCCTGCGCTTGCCGGAAACGCGCGCGGTGGTCTTTTCGATCCATACCTATGTGATGGCACGCCGCGACGTACCGGCGGTGCCCGCCTGAGAGGACAAAGCCCCGCCGCTTGGGCGGGGCATGTCGTCGTCGGGAAGTGTTCAGACCGGCAGCAGCGACAGCACGCTGGCCATGACGCCCGAGCTTTGCATGAACACCAGCGCCGCGGTCAGCGAAAGGACCTGCGTGTTCAGGCGGAAATCCTCGCCTCGGATCAGGTTGACAGCGGCAAGTGAGGCCGCGACCGGCGCTGAGACGAAGGCCAGACAGCCGGTCATGCCCCAGCTGGCGAGCCGCCGGATATCGGTCTGTGCCCGTTCCTCGGGGCTGAGCCCGTCCAGCTCGTCGGGTCGCGGATCGCTGCGGAAAGCCAGCGCCAGCGCCTCTTGGTCGGTGAGCGCGACCAGCCCGGTTTCGCCCTGATGGGCGTATTGCCCCATGATCCGATCATAGCGACTTGCCAGGTCCGGCGCGGTGTCGTCGATCGGTGCAAACCGTTCACCCTGATGATACAGGATTTGCTGGCGGCCGCGCACCCGGCGGGGCGAGACATTGGAAAACGCGCCCAGGAACTGGTCTATCGTCAGACGGACATCGGGGTCGAGCCACTCGATCAGTTCGCTGGTATAGAGATCCACCATCCGGTAGAGCATCACCACCAACATCAGCTCGGTCACGTCGCGGTCGTCGGTCTGCTCGGAAACCGGCGTGACCGAAATCACCAGACGGTTGCGGACCTGCTCCTTGCTCTCGTGCAGGCGGCGGTTCAAGCCCGCCACCGCATCGACCCGACGGGCGCGAGAGCCATCCTCGACCGCGGATTCCATCGACAATCTGACCATGTACTGACTGGACAGAATGCGCGCTTCATGCGCGCTCAACAGCGACTGCCGTTCGACCGCATGGCCGTAATCTTCTAGCGTGGCGGTTACGATCCGGCTGAACCGGTCCATCGCGCCATCCTCGTTACCCAGGAACACCAGTCCACCGTGATACGTGCCTGTTTGTGCCACAGCGACTTCCTCCATTGCAAGTTGTGCCAAGGATCAATCTAGTGGCGTATGGTGGAAAAAATGGGGCCGAAAAAGCATCATCACGGGGCAATTCGACAAATTTTCCGCCATTGATCAGCGCCCGGAAACTAAGAATACCCCTAAAAAATCACTAAAAATGGCGACTTTCTGTCCGTCCGATGGCATCGCGGTGACGCGATGCAACTTCTAGCTGTCGATTCGCCGGGCCATGATCGCAATTGCCTGCTGATAGACCGAGGCTGCATTCCACTGTTTTATCACGGCAAAGTTCGGCTCTCCCGGCTGGTAGCCCTGACCGGGGCGCCACCCCTTCTGTCGCAGGAAGTTCGCTGTCGAGGCGAGTGCGTCGGTCATGTCATAGAAATCGATCCGCCCGTCGCCGGTGGCATCCACCCCATATGCCAGCGCATTGCCCGGCAGAAACTGGGTATGGCCCAACTCTCCATGCTTTGCGCCTTTGGTCGCGCCGTTGATGGCGCGGCGGTCCACCAGTTCCAGCGCCGCCAGCGCATGCGGGATAAAGAAATCGGACCGGCGGCAATCATAGGCCAGCGTGGTAATGGCCGAGACGACCGCGCTGTCGCCCATGAAGGAGCCAAAGGCGGTCTCCATCCCGTGCAGTGCGATCAGGATGCCGGCGGGCACGCCATATTGCCGTTCCAGCGCGGCGTAGAATTCGGGATTGCGCGCCTTGCGCTTGCGGCCCTGGGCGACAATCGTATCGGCGCCGCGCACCTGCATGAACTTCTCGAGCGAGTATTTGAAGCTTTTCTGATTTCGGTCGGCAGCGATGGTGCGGGTGGCGTAGCGGGCCTGGGCCAGCGCCTCGAGCCCGCGCTTGCCGACACCCTGGCGGCGCGCAATCTGTGCAAACTCCGACTTCCAGGCCTCGAACCCGGCGCCGGTGTTACCACAGTTCAGGGCAGCGCCTGCCGAGGGGAGCTGCGACAGCAGCAAAGTCAAAAGGATCGGGCGGATATTGGGAACCATGATATCGCTCTGCAAAGGGTCAAGGCACGGTCGGTGCGAGAAGGAACATCGCTTTCAGCGCAGCACCCGGTTCGACACCGGGCAGGGTTTCACGGAAAACGCGGTCGATGGTGCCGTCGGCATACATCTCGGACAGCAGCGTATCGACCAGAAGCCGGAAATCGCTGTCGCCGCGGGGCAGGGCCAGCGCCTGTTTCTCGATCGTCAGGATCTCGTCCAGAAGCTGGAATTTCTCGCCCATATTGCCGGAGACATAGTTGTAGATCAGGATGGACTGATCGGCGAAATAGGCGTCAAGCGCACCGTCGTTCAGCGCCTTGACCCCGGCATTGTGATCGGCGAAGCGCTCGAACCGGGCCTCGAGTCCGGCGGCCTCGAAAGAGTTCAGCACGGCTTGTTCGGTCGTTGTGTCGGCACGAAAGCCTATGGTCTTGCCCGCCAGATCAGACAGGTGGGCACCTTCACCGCGGCGGGTAATGACGGACGTGCCGTCGACGTAGATCGGGATCGAGAAATCGACTGACTTCTGGCGCTCCAGCGTCACCGTGGCGGCGCCACAGAGCATGTCGATATCACCCTTGGCAAGCCGTTCGAAACGGTCCGATGCAGAGACCGGGACAAAGCCGGCTTTCAATTCTCCCAGATCAAGCCTGTTGGCCATGGCCTGTGCCAGCCGACCGCACAACTGGGGCGCATAGCCCGCAGGCCTGCCCTCGGCATCAGCAAAGGAGAGAGGAGCCGCGTCGATGCGGAAACCGATATTGATCTGTCCGGTGTCGCGAATGCGTTCGATCGTCTGGGCGGCAACGGCGCCGGTCGTCAGGGCGAGAGCCAAGGTCAAAGCAAGAAGCCGCATGAAATAGTCCTTTGCCAGCAATGTGAAGCCAGACTAGCCGGGCAGGGCTTTGGCTCAAAGGGGAATATGGGCCCTATTCGGGTCAAAAGGCTCGGCTGAACTCTGCGTTGCCTCGCCACGCCATTGGGTGGGCTTGGGGTAGGGGCCGCTCATATCGCACGGATCAGCGGCACTTGAGCGATATCACCTACGATTTCCGCTCCAATCCGGAAGACATGGTATAGGTGGCTGCAACTGCGGCGACCTGGACTGACACGGAGCTTTGCGCATAGAGGGTGTTCGCCTGTTTGGTTGGCCATCCACGACCAAAGGCACCTTCTTGTGCCCGACTGCAATTTTGGTTTTCATTGAACCGTCTCTTGGTTCGGAGACCTGAGTTTCTCACTTTGTTCTGAACCTGGCTGACCAGAGCCGAAGGTGTCGGCGGCGCTAAGCTGCGGCAACCGGGCGTCCGGCAATTGGTGGGACTGAGAGGATGCTCAATTGCTCGTTCTTCCAACAAAGGCTTTGTTGTATGATTTGGTATCGAAGGAACCGAGGAATGGGGGGCAGATGCCGGTATTCATGGTAGAGCGCGATCTCAAGGGGATCGCTATGGAAGACCTGGCAGGGGCGCAGAAGGCCGCGATTTCGAAGGCGGCGGAAATGCGCGCCGCGGGAACCGAAATCCGATACATCCGGTCGACGTTTGCGCCACAGGACGGACGTTGCATGTGTCTTTTCGAGGCAGAGACAGCCGACGACGTGCGCGCCCTGAACGACCAGGCGGGCTTGCCCTATAGCGGTATCGTTACGGCGATGGATCTGACACCATAGTCTTTGACGATTGGCCTTGAAGACGTTCATTTGATCTCCTGACCAAGGGCCCAAGGTTGAATTCAGACACGGAACCGAAAGTCGATGTGCCAACGTTTCAAGCCATGCGGGAACGTGAGGCGGCATCGCGTGACATTCTTCAGGTCATTACCCGCTCTCGCGAAGACAGCCTCCCGGTATTCGATGTGATCCTGGCCCATGCGCGCCGGTTGTGTGACAGCCTGCACGCGGGGTTTTTTCTTTTGTCGGATGACGGGCAGGAACTGCAACTGGCCGCCTATCAGGGCGAAGACGAATGGCTGGTTGCATTGCATTTCCAGAAACCGCCCCGATTGGACGACGTCGGCAATCCGCTGGTGCGTGCAGCAGTATCGAGAACGGTTGTTCATATTCCCGATACCGAGAATGTCGACACAAACCAGGAGACCGGCGCGGCAAGAAGTCTGTTGCACGTTCCCTTGCTGGCCCGTGATCGGTGTCACGGCGTTCTGAGCCTTGCCGGACGCGTTCCCGAGGCTTTTTCAGGCGCCGATATCGAACTCATCCAGCTGTTTGCCGACCACGCAATGATCGCCGTCGAGAATGTCCGGCAGTTTTGTGCGCTGAAGGAGAAGACCGAAGAGGTGGAGACGCTCAACCAATCGCTGCAAGATCGGGTCGACACGCAAGTTGCCGAGATCGAACGCATGGGGCGGCTCAAACGGTTCCTGCCGCCGGCGGTGGCCAATACCATCGTCTCCTCTGGATCGGACAGGATGTTATCCAGCCACCGCGCCCTGCTAGGGGTGCTGTTTTGCGACATTCGCGGATTTACCGCCTTTTGCGAAACCGCCGAACCCGAAGAGACCATCGAGGTTCTACAGACCTATCACGAGGAGATGGGCAAGCTGATCAATGCCCATGGGGCGGGCGTCGATCACAGGATGGGGGATGGCATCATGGTTTTGTTCAATGATCCTATACCCTGCGATAACCCGGCTGGCCAAGCCGTGCGGTTGGCCATTGCGATGCACGAACGGATGGCGGACCTTGGCCGGCAGTGGAAGCGACTGGGGTACCGTTTGGGATTTGGTGTCGGCGTATCACTGGGGTATGCCACTGTCGGAATGGTGGGATCCGAAGGGCGGTTTGATTACACCGCGTCCGGGACGGCAATAAACCTCGGTTCCAGGCTGTGCGACGAAGCCGAAGACGGCGAGATCCTTCTGAGTCCGAGAGCGGCTATCGCGGTCGAAGATGAATTCAGGGTGGTTTCACGTGGTACCTTGCATCTGAAAGGAATACGGGAGCCGATCGAGGTTTTCAGGCTGGAAGACAGTCCGGAAGCTCCTCAGTTGCTTTGAGTGCTTGACGATTGAGCAATTGCCGCTTCCAGCCCTGAGTTCGCTGGACGATCAACCAACCAAAGAAAGAGGGCGCCCAGAAGGACGCCCCCGATCTGAGATACTGACTGCGATCAGCAGCTGTAGTACATGCCGAATTCCACCGGGTGCGGGGTGTGCTCGTACTTGTGGACCTCTTCCATCTTCAGCTCGATATAGCCTTCGATCTGGTCCTTGGTGAACACGTCGCCCTGCAGCAGGAAGTCGTGATCGGCGGCCAGGCATTCCAGCGCCTCACGCAGCGAGCCGCAGACGGTGGGGATGTCGGCCAGTTCCTCGGCGGGCAGGTCGTAGAGGTTCTTGTCCATCGCCTCGCCCGGATCGATCTTGTTCTTGATGCCGTCGAGACCGGCCATCAGCAGGGCGGCAAAGCATAGGTAGGGGTTTGCCGACGGATCGGGGAAGCGGGCCTCGACGCGCTTGGCCTTGGGGCTTTCGGTCCACGGAATACGGACGCAGCCCGAGCGGTTGCGGGCCGAATAGGCGCGCAGAACGGGGGCCTCGAAACCGGGGATCAGGCGCTTGTAGCTGTTGGTGCCCGGGTTGGTGAAGGCGTTCAGCGTCTTGGCGTGCTTGAGGATGCCGCCGATGAAATACAACGCTTCCTGGCTCAGATCGGCATATTTGTCACCGGCAAACAGCGGCTTGCCGTCTTTCCAGATCGACATGTTCACGTGCATGCCCGAGCCGTTGTCGCCATAGATCGGCTTCGGCATGAAGGTGGCCGACTTGCCATAGGCGTGGGCGACGTTGTGGATCACGTATTTGTACTTCTGGATCTCGTCGGCCTGCTTGGTCAGCGTGCCGAAGATCAGGCCCAGTTCGTGCTGGCACGAGGCCACTTCGTGGTGGTGCTTGTCCACCTTCATGCCCATGCGCTTCATGGTCGAGAGCATCTCAGACCGCAGGTCCTGCGCCTCGTCGGTCGGGTTGACCGGGAAATAGCCGCCCTTCAGACCGGGGCGGTGACCCATGTTGCCGGTCTCGAACTCGGCATCGGTGTTCCAGGACGCGTCGGTTGCGTCGACCTCGTAGGAGACCTTGTTGATGGTGTTCGAATAGCGCACGTCGTCGAAAAGGAAGAATTCGGCCTCGGGGCCCATATAGGCTACATCGCCGATGCCCGATGCCTTCAGATAGGCCTCGGCCTTGACGGCGGTGCCGCGCGGGTCGCGGTCATAGGCCTCGCCGGTGTCGGGCTCGACAACCGAGCAGTGAATGCAGATGGTCTTTTCCGCGTAGAACGGATCGACATAGGCGCTCTCGGTGTCGGGCATCAGTTTCATGTCCGAAGCTTCGATCGATTTCCAGCCGGCAATCGACGAGCCGTCGAACATGAAGCCTTCTTCCAGAAAGTCCTCGTCGACCAGATCGGCGATGATCGTCACGTGCTGAAGCTTGCCGCGCGGGTCGGTGAAGCGGATGTCGACATATTCGGCACCCTCGTCCTTGATCAGCTGAAGAACTGCGTCCTTGCTCATACTCTCTTGTCCTCTGCTAGAGTGTGTTCGGGTCAAAGCGCGTCCGAACCGGTCTCGCCGGTACGGATGCGGATGGCTTGTTCGATGGTCGAAACAAAAATCTTGCCGTCGCCGATCTTGTCGGTCTTGGCGGCGCTCACGATGGCCTCGATTGCGGCGTCGACCTGGTCGTCGTCCAGCACCACTTCGAGTTTCACCTTGGGCAGGAAGTCGACCACATATTCCGCACCGCGATAGAGCTCGGTATGGCCTTTCTGACGGCCAAAGCCCTTGACCTCGACCACGCTGAGGCCCTGGACGCCGATATCCTGCAGCGCCTCTTTGACCTCGTCCAGCTTGAACGGTTTGATGATCGCTTCGATCTTCTTCATCGCGGTGCTCCTTGCAAGCTTGTCAGCCCGCGTCAGATCACGTCTAAGCTAGAGGCTCAACGCGAATGCGAAACCGGCCGGGCCGCGCTGCGGCAATTTTGGGCGACAGGTGAAAATTTGTGCAAAATGCACAAGAATTGTGCAGAAGTGAATCGGTGAAGGGGCAGGGCATGACCGAACTGCTGACCGCGGCGCAGATGCGGGCCATCGAACAGGCGGCAATCGCCTCGGGCGAGGTGACCGGGCTGGAGTTAATGGAGCGCGCCGGGCGCGGCGTAGTCGAGGCGATTTTCGAGGAATGGCCCGAGTTGGCAGAAGAGCGGGGGCCAGCCCCCGCACCCCCGGGATATTTGCCGCAAGAGGAATGGGCGTGGCATGCTGTTGTTCTCTGTGGGCCGGGCAACAATGGCGGCGACGGCTTTGTGGTGGCGCGGCTGTTGCACGAGCGCGGTTGGGAGGTGGAGGTGTTTCTCTACGGCGATCCCGAGAAGCTGCCGCCGGATGCGCGGGTTAATTATGAGCGGTGGGGGGGGCTGGGGAAGGTTAAGGCTTCTGCGAAGTTTGAGCCAGAAAACTGGAATTGGCAAACCGGAGAGGTTGGAGAGGTTGGAGAGGTTGATCTCATAGTAGATGCGGTTTTTGGCACTGGGTTGGTTCGCCCGCTCGGCAGCGAGATGGGGCTGCATGAGAAGATCGGTGTGCTCAAAACTCAGGTGGTCAACGCACGTCGCGTGGCGATTGATCTTCCTTCTGGATTATGTGCCGACAGCGGAAAGCCTCTCATTGATACCCAGGAACAGATAGGGCGTGGTAAGCTGGAATTTGAACTGTCTGTGAGCTTTCATCGCGAGAAAGTCGGGCATCTAATTTCAGATGGACCGGCTTTTTGCGGAAAAACAGTGGTGAAAAGCATCGGCTTGGATGACTTGCCATCCAGTCGCGCTGCCACAAGGGAGCTTGCCAGCGAAATTGTGCGCCTGGCGCAACCAAGGCTGTCAGACAAGGCGGCGCTGTCCCACAAGTACACTCACGGCCATGCCCTGATCCTCTCCGGTGGGTCCGGCAAGACCGGCGCGGCGCGGTTGGCAGCGCGCGGCGCGCTCCGGATCGGGGCGGGTCTGGTGACGCTGGGGGTGCCAACCAGCGCGCAGCAGGAGGTTGCCTGCCAGATCACCGCGCTGATGCTGGCGCGGGTCGAGGGCGTCGAAGGGTTTGCGGCGGTGTTGGAGGATACCCGCCTCAACGCGCTCTGCTTGGGGCCCGGTATGGGCGTCGAGCGGGCGCGTGATCTGGTGCCGATGGCGCTGGCTGCACGGCGCGCCACGGTGCTGGATGCGGATGCGCTGACGGCTTTTGCCGACGACCCGGCCGCGTTGTTTGCCAAGTTGCATGAGGCTTGCGTCCTCACCCCGCATGGCGGCGAGCTTGCGCGGCTATTCCCGGATATCGCGAAGAGGCTCCGCGAGGAGCCGAAGAGCGGCCCGGCCTATTCCAAGGTCGATGCCACCCGCGAGGCCGCCAAGCGCGCGGGCTGTGTGGTGCTGTTCAAAGGTCCCGATACGGTGATCGCGGCACCGGATGGGCGCTGTTCGGTGAACTCGGCCCATTACGAGCGCTCGGCGCCATGGCTGGCGACCGCCGGATCGGGCGATGTGCTGGCGGGTTTCATCACCGGGCTGCTGGCCCGCAGGTATGACCCGATGCGGGCGGCCGAGGCCGCCGCCTGGTTGCATGTGGAATGCGCGCTGGAATTCGGCCCCGGCCTGATCGCCGAGGACCTGCCGGAACAATTGCCGGCAGTATTCCGTAAACTGGGCGTCTAAGCGGCGAGGCGGCCCGCGGCGGGCAGGCATTGGCCCGCCACTTCCAGCCCGCCGGCATAGAGCACATGGGCGGCGTCGAAATGCAGCTGGAACAACGGCATCTCACGCGGACCCAGGTCGCGGATGAACTCTCCATCCACCAGCGCATCGGCCCGTACCATGGCTTGAGATGTCCCGAACAGGGCCTGCGCCCGCCAGTCACGGATCAGCACCGGTTGGCCAGCGGGCAGCATCAGGTCGCAGTCCGGGCGCGTGTCGCCAAGCGATCCGGCGGCAAAGCGGATCGCGCGCACGGTCTGGCATGCGTGGGTTAGATGACGCAGCGGAACAAAACCACGGTCGCGGGTAATGATCCGGTCACCGGGGGACAGGAATTCCACCGGCATTTCGCCATCCTGTGTCAGCAGGACGGTGCCGGCCAGGAATCCGGCCTCGGGCGCTGGTGCGATATCGGGACTGAAATGCGAGCCTCTGCCCGCGGCACGGACTGCCGCTTTTGCGTTCATGATGGATCACCTTGGTCTGCTCGTTATTTTTGCTGGTCAGAATATGGCAAAACCGTGAACTTGTCGCGGCGATTTGCTGCCGATTTTAGATAAATCCCGGAAAGCGTGCCTTTGCGGCATCGTGACGGAAGCATTCAGATTGCCTCTCGCGCTCGGCTGAAAGCTTTGCTATTCAGCGCGTCACGGTGCCGCTGCGGCGGATCGTGACTGCGGGTGTGGCGGAATTGGTAGACGCACCAGATTTAGGTTCTGGCGCCGCAAGGCGTGGGGGTTCAAGTCCCTTCACCCGCACCACCTTCTCTTTTTCAGAAATGATGTCGCGCCCATCGCCGTCTGGCGATTGCAGCCCTTGATTTCATGGGTTTTCGAGTGTCGCGCCAAGAGGGGGCGTGCCATGCAGGGGCTGCATGGCCACGAGGAGTTTTTTGCTTTGCGCGTGATTTCGCCGCTGGGGCGTTCCGCGATAAGCGCTTGTGGTTACACCGGATCATCACAGAACGTCACGATTCCGTGTTGCGAAAATATCAGTCTCGGTGCGCGTGTCGGCGGGTTCTCTGGAAGTGGGAGCCCCTTTTTTCCATTTGAAGAGGGATAATGAGCAACCTCCTCAACGGAGACACGATATGACGAAACAGATCAAAACAGCGACTGGTGCGGCGCTGCTGGCCGCGATCACCGCGGTTCCGGCCGCGGCAGAACTGAAATGGGATAATGCCTCTGGTGGATATGTTCAGATCTACGGGCAGGTCTCGCCCGCCTGGCAGTCGGTCGATGACGGGGTGCAGAGCAAGGATACCTTTGTCGACAACGCCCATTCCAACACCCGCGTCGGCCTGTGGGTGGTGCAGCCCATGTATCAGGGCACGTTCAAGTTCAATCTGGAAACCGCGCTTGGCCTGCGTTCGTCGGGTGGGGTGAGCCAGACCAACACACCCAAGGGGGCAGATTGGGACCGGACCGACCTGCGCAAGATCGACTTTTCCTATGCCAGCGAGAGCTGGGGTACGATCTATGTGGGGCAGGGGTCGATGGCCAGCGACGGCGTCGCGGACATCACGCTGAACAACAATGGCATGACCACGTATAACGGCATCGGCGATTTTGCCGGTAGTTTCCAGTTCCGCACCGCCGCCGGGGCGCTGTCGGGCGTCGCCATCGGGTCGGTCAATCCCAGCCTGGATGGCGGGCGCCAGGGACGCGTGCGGTACGACACGCCCAGTTTCAATGGCTTCACTGTTTCGGTCGCGGCCGGTACCGACGTGCTGACCCCGGGCAACAGCGACAAGTATTACGACATCGCGCTGAAATATGCGGGCGAGTTCGACGGAACCAAGGTCAAGGGCGGCATCGGATTTTCCCGTCGTGACAGCGGTGGCGTCGACCGCGACGACACGTTCGGCTCGGTCGCTGTCAAGTTCCGCTCGGGTCTGAACTTTGCCGTGGCTGGCGGCAGCCGCGAGAACAGCGGTGACTATACCTATGTTCTGGCCGGGTACGAGACGCAGTTCCTTTCGGTCGGCATGACCTCGTTTGCGATCGATTACTACAACGGGAACGATTTCGGGCTGGCCGGCCGCGAGTCGAAGTCCTTGGGGTTGGGCATCAACCAGAATTTCGACAGCATCAACACCCAAGTCTATCTGGGCTACCGCAATCACGAACTGTCCGATCCAGGTACTGCCTATCAGGATGTGGACGCGTTCCTGTTCGGCGCTCGCTGGAAATTCTGATCCGGTGTCGATGGGTTTGCGCCCGCCCGTCCCCGTCAAGGGGCGGGCGGGCGTCACTCTTGCGTGAGATGGGTGCAAAAACGCACATCGCATTTGCAGAAAGCTGGCATGTCGCAGGGCGCTTTTTTGAATTTCACGTGCTGTTCGCATTCGCGTTACTTTCTTATCTATATGTAATAAAATAGTTTTTTCTTTTTCTCGAGTCGCGCCGCGTAGCAGCGATGCAACGCGCGGGCCACGGGCCGGGGCGCGCATATGGAACCGTCACCCCTCCCCACCACATCAGAGGGCACGCAACCGCGTTTCATCCATCTGATGGGAAAGAAGATGATCACCACACTCAGAACCACTTCGGCTCTGGCCCTGGCGGCGGCGGCTCTGGCCGCGCCCGCATCGGCCCAGCTGCTTTATGAAAACCAGTCCGGCGGTTCGGTCCGGCTGTATGGCCAGTTCAACCCGGCCCTGATCTCGGTCGATGACGGCCAGCAGACCGAAACCCAGATCCGCGACAACGACCTGTCGCGCAGCCGTCTGGGTCTGCGCCTGACGCAGCCCTTTGGCGACAACACCTTTCGGTTCCGGTTCGAGACCGGGCTGGGCCTGCCCAACTCGACTGAGACCAACCAGCTGGGCGATAATTTCAGCGGCTGGACCCGGGACGACCTGCGCCATATCGATTTCTCGCTCGAAGGTGACTGGGGCAAGGTCTCGCTGGGTCAGGGCAGCATGGCGGCCGATGGCATCGCCGAATCCGACCTGTCCTATGTGGGCGTGGCGCTGTATTCCTACCTTGCCGATGCCAATGCGGCCTTCCTGTTCCGCGATACGGCCGGGGTTCTGTCCGGTCCGGCGGTGGGCGATACGCTCGACACGTTCGACGGCTCGCGCCGCGGCCGTATCCGCTATGACAGTCCCGAGATCGCCGGGTTCACCTTCTCGGCCGCGTATGGCGAGAACGTCCTGAACACCGCCGACCAGTCGGATTACTACGACGCAGCGGTGCGTTATTCGGGCGAGTTCGCCGGTGGCGTGCAGCTGGATGCGGGCCTGGCCTATCAGGTGCGCGACAACAATGGCGTTGATCGTTCCGATGTGGTGGGTTCGGCCTCGGTCCTGCTTCAGAACGGGCTCAGCTTCACCTTTGCGGGCGGCACCCGCGACAACGACGCCGCAGGCGCCAGCGATCCCGATTACCTGTATTTCAAGGTCGCCTATGACGCCGACTGGTTCTCGTTCGGCAAGACCGGCGTCGGCGTGCACTATTATGACGGGTCGGACTTCAATGTCGCTGGCTCAGAGACCAAGGGCTGGGGCGTGGGTATCGCGCAGCGGGTCGAGGCCTATAACACCGACGTCTATTTCACCTATCAGGACTATGAATATGACGACGCGGCCAACAGCTATCAGGACCTCAGCACCATCGTGCTGGGCGCGCGCTGGCGCTTCTGATCGGTTCGTGACCGTCTGACATCGACACGCCCCGGCTGGCCCGGGGCGTGTTTTTTGTCTCATACCCCCAATTGAAGGGCCCGTGCGGCACTACCCCCTTGCACCGGCCTCTCGGGACAAATAGAAGGCCACAAATTGTGCATGGCGCGCGCCTCGGTGCGTGCGCCCAGAATCCTATGGGGACTACCATATGCAGGTTACCGAGACGCTGAACGAAGGTCTGAAACGCGGCTACAACATCGTTGTGAGCGCGGCTGAGCTGGACGCCAAGGTCAACGAAAAGCTGGTCGAGGCGCAGCCCGAGATCGAGATGAAGGGCTTTCGCAAGGGCAAGGTGCCCATGGCGCTGCTGAAAAAGCAGTTCGGCCAGCGTCTGCTGGGCGAGGCGATGCAGGAAACCATCGACGGCGCCATGAACAAGCATTTCGAGGACAGCGGTGACCGCCCCGCGCTCCAGCCCGAGGTCAAGATGACCAACGAGGACTGGAAAGAGGGCGACGACGTGCATGTCGAGATGTCCTATGAGGCGCTGCCCGCGATCCCCGAGATCGACATGAGCGACATCGCGCTGGAGAAACTGGTGGTCAAGGCAGACGACGCCGCCATCGAAGAGGCGCTGGGCAACCTGGCCGAGACCGCGCAGGATTTCAAAGCGCGCCGCAAGGGTTCCAAGGCCAAGGACGGCGACCAGGTCGTGATGGATTTCGTCGGCAAGGTCGACGGCGAGGCGTTTGAAGGCGGCTCGGCCGAGGATTACCCGCTGGTTCTGGGCTCCAACAGCTTCATCCCCGGCTTCGAAGAGCAGCTGGTGGGCGTGAAGGCCGAAGAGGAAAAAGACGTCACCGTCACCTTCCCCGAGGAGTACGGCGCCGAGCATCTGGCCGGCAAGGAAGCCGTGTTCACCTGCACCATCAAAGAGGTGAAGGAACCGGTTGCTGCCGAGATTAACGACGAACTGGCCAAGAAATTCGGCGCCGAGGATCTGGCGGCGCTGAAGGCCCAGATTGCCGAGCGTCTGGAAGCCGAATATGCCGGTGCTTCGCGCGCGGTGATGAAGCGTGGCCTGCTGGACGCGCTGGACGTCAAGGTCTCGTTCGATCTGCCGCCGAGCCTGGTTGACGCCGAGGCCAAGCAGATCGCGCATCAGCTGTGGCACGAGGAAAACCCCGAGGTTCACGACCACAACCACGGTGAGATCGAAGCGACCGAAGAGCACACCAAACTGGCCGAGCGTCGCGTGCGCCTGGGACTGCTGCTGGCCGAACTGGGTCAGAAGGCCGAGGTCGAGGTGACCGATGCCGAGATGACCCAGGCGATCCTGGGCCAGGCCCGCCAGTATCCGGGGCAGGAGCGCCAGTTCTTTGAATTCGTGCAGAAGAACCCGCAGATGCAGCAGCAGCTGCGCGCGCCGATCTTCGAGGACAAGGTGGTCGACCACATTGTGGCCCAGGCCAAAGTGACCGAGAAAGAGATCAGCAAGGAAGATCTGCAAAAGGCCCTGGAAGAGCTGGACGCGGAATAAACCGCATCCTCCCGGCTTGAAAACTCAAAAAGCCGCCCGAGATTTCGGGCGGCCTTTTTGTCGCGCATGTGGTTGGTGTTCGGAGTGGCTCAGGCTTCGCGAGCGACCAGCTTCGGCGTGTCCAGCAGCCCCTGCTTGCGACGCGGGTCAAGCGAGCCTGCCAGTGCCTCAATCAGGCTCTGTACGGCCTTCAGCTCCTCCTCGCCCACGGCGGCCTGGATCTGCTCCTTCAGATAGCGTTCCAGCGGAGTGGCGCTGGCCGCGTCCTCGTCGTCCCTGGCATGGGCACGGTTGTACAGGGCCAGTGCTTCGTCATCGCTCAGAAACACGTCATGGGCGATCCCCGCGAACTGGCGAACGCGTTCGACGCGCTCTTCCCCGGTATCAAGAAGGGCGGCCAGCGCCGGTACCTTGCCCATCGGAACGGTCTTGCCGACATAGTCGTATGGCGCGTTGTCCGACCGCTTGAGCACCCGGTCCATCACCGGGTCGATGACGGTGACAATGTCGCTGATCCCGGCGCGGCGGGCATATTCCAGAGAGCCGATCATCAGTTCGCAGGTGGCATATGAGACCGAGTTGCGGTCCTTGCCTCGGTTCAGGCGCTGAGTGTCGACACAGAACCGGGTCGATTCCCACATGGTCGAACTACGGATCGGCGGCTCGCCACACAGGATGTCAGAAAACACATCCGCCAGCATGTGCGGGCCGGTGGTCTGAAGCGCCCTGACCGCCGCCACCACATTTCCGTCGTCGTCAAGCCCGACGACATAGGCCGGATCAAGGTGATCGAAACGGTCGATCTCCTTGCCATCCTCGATCGTTACATCCCATCCCAGACGATCACCAAACACTCGGGCACGCAACCGAAACATGTCATCCAGAACTCCATCGAAAAGATGCTTGTTCAAAGCGTCGATCACGATGATCATTTGTTTCCCCCTACGAGTGGATTTCGGTGAACCAATCGTTACCCAAGTTGGGGCTCAGGACTATTGGGGGTTTCCCGTAGAGGCGGAAAAAAGGTACTGGATGGTTCAGCCGGGGTAGATCAGACCCAGCCCAACGGCCCGCCCGACAGCCTGTGCGGTCGTTAAGGCGCAGAGTTTCTCGCGGGACGAGCGCAGATGCACCTCGACGGTGCGGTGCGAGATCGAAAGAATGTCACCGATATCCTGTTGCGATTTGCCAGCAGCCACCCATTGCAGGATCTCGACCTCGCGCGTCGAGAGCGACGGGTGATAGAGGATGCGGCCCAGCATGTCCGAACTCATCACCGTGTCGTGCATGTGCACGGCCAGCGATTGCAGATCACCTATCACGTGGCGCACCAGCTTGTGCCATTCCTCGGTCGAGCATTCGCGGGTGACGCTGAGCAGGCCTACATCGCCATAGGGGCCACGAACCGGGATTGTCAGACCCTGATCGCCGATACCGAAGTCATGGGCATCACGAAAGACACGGCGAAAATCGTTGCTTCGCTCCAGGCGGCTCCAGTCGACGGGGGCGATGCTGCGCTGGCTCATGTGCAGCGTCGGGTCGATCATGTGAAAGCCCTGCTCCTGATAATGGAGCTTCCACTCGTCACTATAGGTGACATAGCCGTGGATCGCACCTGCAGCCGGGTTCAACCCGGCATAGGCGGCGTGGTCCATCTCGAGCTTTTCGCGCACTTGTAGAAGGAAGTCCGAATAGACGGCTTCCGACTTGGGCAGAGTTCCGAGATCGACAATATCCATACACTGCACCTGTTCAGTCTGAACAGGGCGGACGATATTCTATCCGGGGACCTTCTCCTCGGACGCTTGGGTATCAAACGCCATCGTTCTGACAAAGGCAAGAACAGCACGCTTTTGCGCCGGAGGCAAGCTGCTATAGATCTCGACCATTTCGACAGAGTCGCGATCCTTGAGGAACATCAGCCGGTCGACGGGCGCATCGCTGCCGTCGATCACGCCGGATTCCGGTGCCTGAATGCCCTCGAAGAAATGACTGATATGTACATCGAGCACTTCGGCAATCGACCAAAGCCGCGATGCGCTGACCCTGTTCGCACCGGATTCGTATTTCTGAACTTGCTGAAACCGCACACCGATCGCGCGACCAAGCTCGGCCTGGCTGAGGCCAAGCGCCGAACGTCTGGCGCGGATGCGGCGCCCTACTACGGTATCGACTGTATCCATACCTTCACCTGTTGCGTTCATACTTTTTACGAGTGCCAATATTCCGGTTCCGGCAGGTATTGCACCGGCAAGCTTGGATCGCACTCGCCCCTTTCACGGCGAGATTGCCCGAACGCGAGCATGGATGCAACGGTTTTCATGTTATAGTTGCGGTGACGTTGAGGCGGTTTTTCGAAGTGTCCGGTTCTACTAATAATTTGGTATCAACAGCTTGGCCGCGCCGGAAATTGATCAGCTTCCAGTGTTTGCATTTGTCCACGACCGGTTGGAACTGTCTGGAAGCGAAGGGATTTGTTGGCCTTCAGGTATCGAGACGCCCAACGGTGCGGGCCGGAGAGCTATCCTTGCGCCACTCGGTCCGGATTGCAAAATTCGAAAACTGTTGACGTGGCGTCAAGAGGCTGGGCGCAGTCCGGTCTCTACCAGCATGCCGCGCCGCTTTGCCTCGTAGTAATAGCCCGAAGCATAGAAGCGGATCGCCCGGTCCTGGTCACCGTCGGCCAAAAGCCAGGCGCCGCGCAGGTATTTGCCGGCATATTTCAGGTTGGTATCGGCATCGAGCAACCCATCGGGGGCGCCGCGATACCCCATGGTGCGGGCGGTGGCGGGAAGGATCTGAAGCAACCCGTAATAGGGCCTGTTTACCGCCCAGGGCCGGTGGGTGCTTTCGCGGATCGCCAGCTTGTGCACCAGGTTGCGCGGAAGTTCATAGTGATCGGCCCAGCGGTTGATCGAGGCACGCAGCTCGGGCGTCTCGTTGGGAAAGAGAGGCGGGTTGAAGGCCGCTGCCGGTTCCGGTTCGCGCCCGCAGGCGGCAATGGGAAGGGCGAGGCCGGTCAGCAAGAGGGCGCGGCGGGTCAGCGGCATCGAGGGCTCCTTGGTCGCGTCAGTCCCCGAGGCAAATACCCGCTCGGGGGCGGTCTGCGAAGAGAGAATTCGACCGGCCCTGCCCAGATGGGCGGATAACAGCCAGTGCCGTGGCGTCGGCCTAGAAAAAAGGCCGCGCGGATGGCGCGGCCTTTCGATCTTGTTCCTGTCCCTTGCGGGCAGTCCGTCAGGCGGTTTCGTCGCTGGAGTCGGGGGCCTGATCGTCGTCGTCCGAGGCGGCGCTGCCGATATCGTCGAAAAGTTCGGCGATCTCGAATTCAGCGGCGGCCTCTTCCTCGGCGGCCAGTTCCTGGATCGACTTGCCCGATGCCTGCAGCTCGGCCTCTTCGGGCGAGCGGGCAACGTTCAGGTTGATCGCGACTTCGACCTCGGGGTGCAGGCGGACGGTGACGCTGTGCAGACCCAGTTCCTTGATCGGAGCGATCAGGGCGATCTGTTTCTTGTCGACCGAGAAGCCTGCCTCGGTGGCGGCGTCTGCGGCGTCACGCGGGGTGACCGAGCCATAGAGCGCGCCGGCATCCGATGCCGAGCGAATCACGATGAACTGCTGACCGTCGAGCTTTTCGGCCAGGGCCTCGGCTTCCTGCTTGGTCTCTAGGTTACGCGCTTCGAGCTGGGCTTTCTGCGCTTCGAACTGGGCGATATTCGCATCCGATGCGACCAGCGCCTTGCTCTGAGGCAGCAGGAAGTTGCGAGCGTAGCCCGGCTTGACGTCGACGACGTCGCCCATCTGGCCCAGCTTCGCCACGCGTTCGAGAAGGATAACTTGCATGTGCCTATCTCCTTACTTCACGGCGTAGGGCAGCAGGGCGAGGAAGCGCGCGCGCTTGATGGCACGGGCCAGTTCGCGCTGCTTCTTGGCCGAGACGGCGGTGATGCGCGAGGGCACGATCTTGCCGCGTTCGCTGATATAGCGCTGCAGCAGCTTGGTGTCCTTGTAGTCGATCTTGGGTGCGTTGTCGCCCGAGAAGGGGCACACCTTGCGACGGCGGAAAAACGGTTTAGCGGCCATAACTTGATGTCCTTTCCTAATGCGGGCTTAGCGGCGTTCGCGGCGGCTGTCGCGCTCGTCGCGCTTCTGCATCTGGACCGAGGGTCCTTCGGCGTGCTCGTCGACCTTGATGGTCAGAACGCGCATCACGTCGTCATGCAGGCGCATCAGGCGTTCCATTTCCTGCACGGCGGACGCGGGCGCGTCGGTGCGCAGGAAGGCATAGTGGCCCTTGCGGTTCTTGTTGATCTTAAAGGCCATCGTCTTGACGCCCCAGTACTCGTGGTCGACCAGGCTGCCGCCATTGTCGCTGAGTACGGCACCGAAATGTTCGATGAGGCCTTCGGCTTGCGTGTTGGACAGGTCCTGACGCGCAATCATGACATGCTCGTAGAGAGGCATGCGATCTCCTGTTTTCTATCTAGGCGCATTTCATAGGCGGGGCCCTTGATCCTTTCACGGCCCTGCCACGAGAGACTGCGCGGTTCACGAATTCTGTGAAAGGATGGCCCCATATACACGCCTGCGCGCCGGGGGCAAGGGGCTTGGCTGCGACGCACTTGTGGGTTGTACAAGGGGTCATGCCGCTCAATTACCCCGAGCCTGCCGCATTCCCGTCGCATTGTTTATCGATCGTTAACCCTGTCGGACACAACCCGGCGGAGAAACTGGCGCAGGGAGCGCGACAGGAAATGCACGTGGCACAGCAACAGACGCTTCGCAACCGTATGCCGCTTCCGTCCTTTGAAGAGACGGTGCCGCTGATGATCACTTTCGCCCCGAACTGGCCGCTGCGCACCGTGATCTTTCGGGTGATCGGCACGGCTTTGGTGATCGGCGCCGCCGCCATGTGGTTGCTGCCCGGTTCGGAGAACAGTGCCGATGCGGCGCTGATGAAGCTGGGCGTTTCGCTGTTCTTCTTCTTTTGTGGTCTGGCGCTTTTGATGATCCATCATCAGGACAACCAGCCCGACGCCTATTTCGATCCGATCCGGCGCGAGGTTCGGGTGCTGCAAAAGAACAATCGCGGCCGTCCCCAGACCATCCTGCGCCGCAGCTATGACAGCCTGGGCGCGGCCCGGTTCAACGAGCACTACCTGGAGATCTGCGACGTGGACGGGTCGATCCTGATGCGCCTGCCGATCCCTTCGGCCGATATACGCCAGGCCCTGCGCAGCCAGCTGAGCGGCTTCGTGACCATTTCGGCCTGACACCCGCCACTGTTCATTCTTCCACAGAGTCTGTGGAGTTCTGTCAGATTGCCCGCACAATCTGCATACCCCATGTCTCGGTCAAGGTCAGGACAACCGTCCGCCTGAACCCACAAGACAAGACATGGAGCGACAGAATGAAGACCACCCGCCTTGCCGCAGCGCTGATCCTGGCCGGCCTCGCCGGCGCCGCCACCGCCGCGCCCGAGACATACCTGCTGGATGCCAGCCACAGCCAGGTCGTGTTCAGCTACAACCACCTGGGCTATTCCACCACCACCGGCATGTTCTCGGGCTTCGAGGGCGAGATTCTGTTCGACAAAGAAGACCCCGCCGCGTCGTCGGTGACCGTTTCGATGCCGGTCCTGTCGATGTTCACCGGTTGGGAAGCGCGCGAAGATCACTTCTTCTCGGGTGACTTCTTTGGCGCCAAGGAAGGCGACATGATCACCTTTGTCTCGACCGGCATCGAGGTGACCGGGGACAACACCGCCAAGATTACCGGCGACCTGACCATGAACGGCGTGACCAAGTCGGTGGTGCTGGACGCGGTGCTGAACCAGATGGGCGATCACCCGATGGCGAACAAGCCCTGGGCCGGGTTCGATGCAACCACCACCGTGGTGCGCTCCGACTTCAACCTGGGCATGTTTGCACCCTATGTCAGCGACGAAGTCGAGGTCCGCATTTCGATCGAGGCCATGAAGGCCGGAGCCGACAACACCTGATCCGGTTCACCATCAGGCGAACGAACGGGCCCGAAATCGGGCCCGTTTTCTGTTTGGCATACCTCGGGGTCAGGGAGCGCGCATCGCTTCGAGGGCGACCGTCACCGTGACCGGAAACCTGAGCGAGCTTTCATCCGGCATGTTGGCGCCGATCCCGAAATCGCGGCGGTCGAGGGTGACGGTGCCGTGCATGCGAGCGGTATCGCCGTCTAGTTCCAGGTCAAAGGGCAGGGTGACCGGGACGCTGGCACCGCGCAGGTTCAGCATGCCCCGCGCCTCGTGGCCGGTTTCGGTACGGTGCAGCGTGGCGGTGAAATCTGCGGTGGGAAATTGTGCCGCGTCGAAGAAATCGGCCCCCATCGCCTGTGCGGTGACCGATCCCAGCGCCAGCGAGGGGATGGCGATGGTGACGGTGACCTCGCCCGCCGGGCCGGGTGTCTCGCGCGGATCATACTGGATGGCGGCGGTCCAGTCGGCAAAGCTGCCGCTGACCGCGCTGCCCAGCTGGGTGACGGAGATCGCCAGCGTGCCTTCGCTCACCTTCCAGTCGGACGCAACCGCTTCCAACGCCGTGCTTTGCAACCCTGATGGTGCGTGCGGGGTGGATTGACTGTTCACCCATGTACCCGCGCCAAGGGCGCCCAGCCAGACCATCAGCGCCAGCACCAGCGGTGCGACGCTGTGGGCCTGTTTGGGCGGCGTGGGCAGGTCGATCCTGCCCGGCAGCATCCGACGCAGGGTCGCGTCGCGGTCGATCAGGTGGTGTTTCAGTGCCCCCGCCACATGCAGCGCCAATGCGCCCAGCAGCACGAGCAGAAAGGTGCGGTGCAGCATGGCGGTCAGCTCGGCCAGGGCGGCGCTTTTGGGGACCATCGGCAGCGATTGGCCAAAGGGCCACCAGATCGGCGCAAAGCCCTCGGTCGCGGCATGATGGATCCAGCCGCTGAGGGGCACCAGCACCAGCGCGCCATAAAGCAGCCAGTGCACGGTTTCCGCCGCTAGCGCCTCGGCCCGGTGGTCGGCGTTCAGCAGGCCGGGGCGTTTTTGTGTCAGTGCCCAGAGGATGCGCAGCAAGGCGATCCCGAACAGCGCGATCCCCAATGTCTTATGCGCCGAGAACAGCCAGGCGGCGCGCGCGATCTCTTCGGCGCCGGCGCCCCCGGCTGTGGCCCGTTCTGCCGCCTGATCGGCGATCCACCCCAGCGGCAGCAGGGTCAGGATCAAAAGCGCGGTCAGCCAGTGGAGGCTTTTGGTCACTCCACCATAGCTTCTTCGGGTGTTGTTCAGGGTCATCGCGCTCTCCGAATGGTCTTGGATGTCCGCAACCTGCTGTCTGTGTCGCCGGTGTACAATATGCGCCTTCGCACAGCTCTCGTGTCGGGATGCAGAGCTTGTGCGGCGCGGGCGGGGCGGCTACACCCGGCGTTAACGTTACAGAAAGCGAAGGGACAGAGATGACGACCGCATTCGTGTTTCCCGGGCAGGGCGCCCAGACCATCGGCATGGGCAAGGCACTGGCCGAGGCCTATCCGGCCGCGCAGGCCGTGTTCGACGAGGTCGACGCCGCACTGGGCGAGAAGCTGAGCGCGCTGATCTGGGAAGGCGATATCGAGACCCTGACGCTGACGCAGAATGCGCAACCGGCGCTGATGGCGACCTCGATGGCGGCGATGCGCGCGCTTGAGGCCGAGGGTGTGGCCATCACCCAAGCCGCCTTTGTCGCCGGTCACTCGCTGGGCGAGTACTCGGCACTGGCCGCTGCCGGTGCGCTGAGCGTCGGAGATACCGCGCGGCTGCTGCGGACCCGTGGTCTGGCGATGCAAAGCGCGGTGCCGGTTGGGCAGGGCGCCATGGCCGCGATCCTTGGCCTTGACCTGGCGGCGGTGCGCGAAGTGGCCGCCGAGGCCGCGCAGGGCGAAGTCTGCCAGGCCGCCAATGACAACGATCCCACCCAGGTGGTTGTCTCGGGTTCCAAGGCGGCGGTGGAACGCGCCGCCGAGATCGCCAAGGCCAGGGGTGCCAAGCGCGCCGTCATGCTGCCGGTCAGCGCCCCGTTCCATTGTGCCCTGATGCAGCCCGCAGCCGATGCCATGGCCGAGGCGCTGGCCGGGGTCGAGATCAAGGCCCCCGCGGTTCCGCTGGTGGCCAATGTGCGCGCGGAGGCGGTGAGCGATCCTGACCTGATCCGTCAACTGCTGGTCGAGCAGGTCACCGGCTCGGTCCGCTGGCGTGAAAGCGTCGAATACATGGCCGCGCAAGGCGTGACCGAGATCTGGGAGATCGGCGCGGGCAAGGCGTTGTCGGGCATGGTGCGCAAGATCAACCGCGACATTGCCTGCAAACCCGCTGGCACACCTGAAGATGTGCAGAAAATCCTTGCTGGCGACGCCTGAACCCACCTAAATTTGCAAGGCCCGATCTGTCAGGTCGGGGATGAGAGGAATATGTCTATGTTTGATCTGACCGGAAAGAACGCCCTGATTACCGGCGCTTCGGGTGGTATCGGCGGCGCCATCGCGCGCGCGTTGCATGCAGCCGGTGCCTCGGTCGTGCTGTCGGGCACCCGGATCGAGCCGCTTCAGGCGCTGGCCGATGAGTTGGGCGAGCGCGCCCATGTTCTGACCTGCAATCTGAGCGACATGGCCGCGGTCGAGGCATTGCCGAAACAGGCCGCCGAAGTGCTGGGTTCGGTCGATATCCTGGTGAACAATGCCGGGATCACGCGTGACAACCTGTTCATGCGCATGTCGGATGATGAATGGCAGAGCGTGATCGACGTCAACCTGACCGCCACCATGAAACTGTGCAAGGGCGTGCTGCGCGGCATGATGAAGGCGCGTTGGGGCCGGATCGTGAACATCTCGTCGGTGGTGGGCGCCATCGGCAACCCCGGACAGGGCAACTATGCCGCCTCCAAGGCCGGGGTCATCGGCATGTCCAAATCGCTGGCCTATGAGGTCGCCAGCCGGGGAATCACCGTCAATGCGGTGGCGCCGGGCTTTATCACCACGGCGATGACCGACAAGCTGACAGACGATCAGAAATCCGGCCTGTTGGCGCAGGTACCCGCCGGGCGCATGGGCTCGCCCGAGGAAATCGCGGCTGCGGTCCTGTATCTCGCCAGCCCCGAGGCCGCTTATGTGACCGGTTCCACCTTGCATGTGAATGGCGGTATGGCCATGTTGTGAGCGGCGCTGAGGCCGGACGCGAAAGCGTTTGCCAATGCGTGCGTCTGTGTTATAGGCGGCGCATCCTGAGGAAGGCCGGTCGATGGGGTCGGCCTTCTGCGTTACCCGGGACACCCCGGAACCTGAACCGCCCGGACCGGGCAAAACCAAGCCACCCCGAGCGGGCAAGGGCAGAAATGGGCCAGCGGCCCCGTATGAATGAGGAACTGACATGAGCGACGTCGCAGATCGCGTTAAGAAGATCGTTGTGGAGCACCTGGGTGTCGAAGAAGACAAAGTGACCGAGAACGCCTCGTTCATCGACGACCTGGGCGCTGACAGCCTCGACACCGTCGAGCTGGTCATGGCCTTCGAAGAAGAGTTCGGCATCGAGATCCCGGACGACGCGGCCGAAACCATCCAGACCTTCGGCGACGCCGTCAAGTTCATCAGCGAAGCCTCCTGAGCCTTCGCTGAGACCTGAAAGGTCAAACAGGCGCCTTCCCGCCGGGAGGCGCCTTTTTTTGTGCGTGCCCCCGAATCCGGTTGCCAGAATCCCCGTGGCTTTGCACCTTGGGGTTGAGGCAGAGTCAGGACGGGCGCCAAATGATCCGATCCATTCCTATTTTGAACACAGGCAGATTGCGTCTGGCCGGGATGCGGTACGAGGATTTCGACCGGTTTGCCGAGATCTGGGCGGATCCGCAGGTGGTGCGCCACATCGGCGGCCAGCCCCGCAGTCGCGGGGACTGCTGGGACGCGTTCCTGCGCAACGAAGGCCATTGGCACATGACCGGCTTTGGTCAGTGGGGCGTCGTGATGCAGAAAACCCGCCGCTTGGTGGGGCAGGCCGGTTTTTTCTACAAGAGCCGCGACATGGGTCCTGATTTCGACGCTTATCCCGAGGCGGGCTGGGTGCTGGCACCTGAGGCGCAAGGACAGGGGCTGGGGCGCGAGGCGGTGACGGCGGCGCATGACTGGTTCGACCGGGTGATTCCCGGCCGTCTGGTGGCGATGATCGCGCCCGACAACGCGCCCTCGCTGGGGCTGGCGCAGTCGCTGGGATACCGCCCGATGCGCGACGCCGAATTCGATGGCCGCCCGGTCACACTGCTCCGCCGCGATGGCCCGCCCGCGCGCCGGTGACGCAATCGGGATCCGACACTCCGCTTTCAGGTCAGTGTGGCGGGACGCATCCTGCGATAGAGTCATCTGGACATGTTTCAGCGGAGGAGCGGCCATGATCATCTACCCGACGATGGAGTTGCAGAACGGACGGTGCGTGACCCTGGAAAGGGGGCGGCTGGATGCGCCCATGCTTTGGCATGTGGACCCGTTTGAAACGGTTTCCGGCTGGGCATCCGCCGGTGCCGAATGGATGCACCTGACCGATCTGGACGCGGTCGAGGGCGGTGACGGCAATGCGGAACTGGTCGAGCAGATCATCCGCAAAGCCGAGATCCCGGTGCAACTGGCGGGCGGCATGCGCTCGCGCGAGCGGATCGAGCATTGGATCGACAAGGGCGCCGGGCGCATTGTCGTGGGCACACTTGCGGCGCGCGACCCCGCGCTGGTCAAGGAACTGGCCAAGCGGCACCCTGACCAGATCGTGCTGAGCGTCGATGTCTGGCAGGGCTATGTGATGACCGATGGCTGGCGCAGTCAGAGCGCCTATACGCCCGAGGCCTTTATCGACGCGTTCAGCGACACGCCCTTTGCCGCGATCGTGGTTACCGATATCGACAGCGATGTCGAAGAGGTCGAGGCCAAACTGGGCCTGATCTCGGGGCTGGCGGTACATGCTCGCACACCGATCATCGCCAGCGGTGTCGTACGTGCGGCCGACGATATCTCGCGGCTGGCCTATATGCCCAATATCGCAGGCGCGCTGGTGGGACGGGCGCTGTTCCGCAAGACCCTGTCTTTGGGCGATGCATTGAAACTGGCTGCTGGCGCGCATGAACGGGTCGCGCAGTTCCAGTAGGCCCGCGCGGCCTCTCGGGATATCGAGACGGGCAGGCAAGGCTCCGCCGGCCTTGCCTGCACCCTTGCTCTTGCCCATATGGGGCCGGGCAGGGTAAGAGCGGTTCTCGAACACCAAGAAGGCAAGAGGCAATTCATGCGCAGAGTCGTTGTAACCGGACTGGGACTGATCACTCCTTTGGCCAGCGGGGTCGAGGAAACATGGTCCCGCCTGCTGGACGGACAATCGGGCGCGGGTCCGATCACGCGGTTCGATGCGGTGGCGTCGGGCGTCACCACGACCTATGCCTGCGAGGTCCCACGCGGCGACGGCAGCGATGGCACCTTCAATCCCGATGATTGGATGCCGCCGAAAGAGCAGCGCAAGATCGAGGACTTCATCCTCTATTCGATCGCGGCCGCCGAGATGGCCTGCAAGGACGCCAACTGGCTGCCCGAGGACGAAGAGGACCGGCTGCGCACCGGCGTTCTGATCGGGTCGGGCATCGGCGGGTTGGGCTCGATCGCCGATACCGCGAACCTGATCAAGGAGAAGGGGCCGCGCCGGGTGTCGCCCTTCTTTATCCCCGGCGCGTTGATCAACCTGGCCTCGGGGCAGGTGTCGATCCGCCACGGGTTCAAGGGACCCAATCATTCTGTGGTGACCGCCTGTTCGACCGGCGCACATGCGATTGGCGATGCCAGCCGGATCATCCGGGCCGGTGACGCAGATGTGATGATCGCCGGCGGCGGCGAGGCCTGTATCTGTGAGATCGGTATTGCCGGGTTCAACGCCTGCAAGGCGCTGTCGACCAAATATGCCGACAACCCCAAGGCGGCCAGCCGCCCCTATGACACCGATCGCGACGGGTTCGTGATGGGCGAGGGTGCGGGCATCGTGGTGCTTGAGGATTACGAGCACGCCAAGGCGCGCGGTGCCAAGATCTATGCCGATGTGCTGGGCTATGGCATGTCGGGCGACGCCTATCACATCACCGCGCCATCCGAGACGGGCGACGGGGCCGAACGGTCGATGCGCGCCGCATTGCGCAACGCCGGGCTGGAGCCGTCGGACCTGGATTACATCAACGCGCATGGCACCTCGACCATGGCCGACACCATCGAACTGGGTGCGGTGGAGCGGCTGTTGGGCAACCATGCGGCCAATGTCACCATGTCCTCGACAAAATCGGCCACCGGGCACCTGTTGGGCGCTGCCGGTGCGATCGAGGCGATCTTTTCGATCCTGGCGATCCGCGATCAGGTGGCGCCGCCGACGATCAACCTGGACAACCCTGCGGTGGACACCCCGGTTGATCTCGCGCCCAACGCCAAGCGGGCGCGCAAGATCGACGTGGCGCTGTCGAACTCCTTTGGCTTTGGTGGCACCAATGCGAGCGTGATCTTCGGAAAGGTCGACTGATGTGGCGGGCTCTTGCCTCGAACATGCTGACCGTTCTGGCGGTTGGCCTGTTCCTGCTGGCCGGTGTGATCCTGTGGGGCAAGTCGCAATATACCGCGCAGGGCCCGCTGGAAGAGGCGATCTGTCTTCAGGTCAAGAGCGGGTCGAACATGACCCGCGTCAGCCGCGATCTTGAGGCCTCGGGCGCGGTCAGCAGTGGCGCCATGTTCCGTATCGGTGCGCGCTACTCCGAAAAGGCGACACAACTGAAGGCGGGCAGCTATCTGGTCAAGGAAGGCGCCTCGATGGAGGAGATCATCGACCAGATCACCCGTGGCGGCGCCAGCAGCTGCGGCACCGAGATCGTCTATCGTATCGGCGTGAATCGCCTGTTGCTGGAAGTGCGCGAGCTGGACCCGGCCACCGAACAATTCGTGGAACTGGTCGAGTTCGACCCAAGCGAGGGCGAGGCGCCCGCGGTCTATGCCGAGAAACGCGCCGAGCGTGACACCCGGTACCGGTTGGCCATGGCCGAGGGCGTCACCAGCTGGCAGGTGGTCGAAGGGCTGAAGGCCTGGGACGTGCTGGCGGGTGAGGTGGACGAGCTGCCGCGCGAGGGACTGCTGGCCCCCGACAGCTATGACGTGACGGTGGGGATGGAGCGTGCCGCGCTGCTGGCCCAGATGCAGGAGAAGCAGGAGCTGCGGATCAACGCCGCCTGGGAGGCACGCGTTGAGGGCCTGCCGCTGCAGAGCCGCGAGGAAATGCTGATCCTGGCCTCCATCATCGAGAAGGAAACCGGTGTGCCCGAAGAGCGCCGCCAGGTGGCCAGCGTCTTTGTCAATCGCCTGGACCGAGGCATGCGTTTGCAGACGGACCCGACCGTGATCTATGGTATCACCAAGGGCAAAGGGGTGCTGGGACGGGGTTTGCGTCAAAGTGAGCTTCGCGGCGTAACGCCCTGGAATACTTATGTGATCGAGGGGTTGCCGCCGACCCCGATCGCCAATCCCGGACTGGCAAGCCTGGAAGCCGCCGTCAATCCCGACACGACCGATTACGTCTTTTTCGTTGCCGATGGTAGCGGTGGCCACGCCTTTGCCGAAACGCTGGACGAGCATAACCGCAACGTCGCCAAATGGCGCGAGATCGAGGCCCAGCAACAGGGCAATTGACGATCGCGCCCGGACCGACAGGTCCGGGCGTTTGGTTCTTGTCATTGGGTGAGGGGCAGGGCGCTCAGAGCCACCAGGCGTCGATGGTGGCGATATCCTCGTCCGACCAGCCAAAATGATGCGCGAATTCATGTACCACCACATGGGCAATCAGCATGTCCAATACGATATCGCCGCGTGCGCGCCACTCGTCCAGGATCGGTTCCCGGAACAGCCAGACCGTGTCTGGAGGAGCGGCGAAATCGCCAACCGATTTCTCGGTCATCGGAATGCCCTCGTAGAGGCCGGTCAATTCAAGCGGGTCGTCCATGCCAAGCGCATCCAGCATGTCGGCATCCGGCCAGTCCGCCACCCGCAGCAGCACCGCCTGCGCATGGCTGCGAAAGGCGGTTGGCATCGTGTCGACGGTCTGGCGGGCGACGGTTTCGAAATGATCAAGATCGGTGCGCATGTCCGTGATATGGCGGTGGTTGCGGTGGGTGAAAACCCCATTTCGGGTGCGGCCTCGACGCAGATAAGGTTTTGTTAACGATTTCAGTGCGTTGCCTGTTGCTCTGTTGCGCGAAACGCTTGACTCAGAGAGCGGTTTCGAGTATAGGTTGTGTCATGCTAGAAGAGATGCGCGAACGGCCCTGGGGGTGACCCCGGTGGCCGTTTTTTCGTCTCTCTCGTGCGGAGACTACTCTCGCATGAGGTCACGAGCACACATGACTTTGATTACCCCGGAGGAGCGGATTTCCCGGACGGCTGAACTGCTTCAGTCGTTGGAAAATTCCATTCGCGATCTGCGTAATGCGGCGGAAGACCTGCAGAAACGGATCCGAGCCGGGGAGGATGGTGATCTTGCCGGATATGGCAAGCAGATGGGTCAGGCGGCTAGCCTGATCCGCGAATGTCAGAAAGTGGAGGCCAGTTTTGCCGAACAAGTCCGACGAGAAGCAGGCATTGCCCAGGGCGGATATGCCCTGGACCTTGACCGCGCCCGATCTGAGATCGGGTGCCGCCTTGCTCGCCTGCGCAAGTGTTGCCGAGAGGGAGCGGTTTCTGAGTGAAATCGGGGAGGGAGGGCTATGCGCCCTCCCTTTTCTGTTCGAGTTCTGGGCGTTGCCGCATCAATTGCCGCCCGAGGGCGATTGGCGGGCCTGGGTGATCCTGGGCGGGCGCGGCGCGGGCAAGACCCGGGCCGGGGCCGAATGGGTGCGCGCCCGGGTCGAAGGATCGCGGCCGCTGGACAGGGGCTGCGCGCGGCGGGTGGCGCTGGTGGGCGAGACCTATGATCAGGTGCGCGATGTGATGGTGTTTGGCGACAGCGGCATCCTGGCCTGTTCGCCGCCCGACCGCCGCCCCCACTGGAAGGCCAGCGAACGCAAGCTGATCTGGCCCAACGGCGCCGAGGCGCAGGCCTTTTCGGCGCAGGACCCCGAGGGGTTGCGGGGGCCGCAATTCGACGCGGCCTGGGTGGATGAGCTGGCCAAGTGGAAAAAGGCGGGTGAGACCTGGGACATGCTGCAATTCGCGCTGCGGCTGGGGGAGCGGCCACAGGTTTGCGTGACCACGACGCCGCGCAACGTGAAGCTGCTGAAGGATCTGCTGGCCGCGCCCAGCACGGTGCAGACCCATGCGCCGACCGAGGCGAACCGGGCCAATCTGGCCGAGAGCTTTCTGGAGGAGGTGCGGGCGCGCTATGCGGGCACGCGGCTGGGGCGGCAGGAGCTGGACGGGGTGCTGCTGGCCGATGCCGAGGGGGCGCTGTGGACGGCCGAGATGCTGGACCGGGCGCGTACGTCGCGCGCGCCCGAACTCGATCGGGTTGTGGTGGCGCTGGACCCGTCGGTCAGCGGCGGTGCGGGGGGCGATGCCTGCGGTATCGTGGTTGTGGGCGCCCAGATGCAGGGGCCGCCGCAGGACTGGCGCGCCTGGGTGCTGGCGGACCGCACGGTGCAGGGCGCCGGGCCGACCACCTGGGCCAAGGCGGCGATTGCCGCGATGGATGCGTTTGGCGCCGAGCGGCTGGTGGCCGAGGTCAACCAGGGTGGCCAGCTGGTCGAGGAGGTGCTGCGCCAGGTGGATCCGTTGGTGCCCTTCAAGGCGGTGCATGCGGCGCGGGGCAAGGTGGCGCGGGCCGAGCCGGTGGCGGCGCTTTATGAACAGGAGCGGGTGCGCCATGTGGCGGGGCTGACCGCGCTGGAAGAGCAGATGGGCCAGATGACCGCGCGCGGCTACGAGGGGCAGGGATCGCCCGACCGGGTGGACGCGCTGGTCTGGGCGCTGCACGAGCTGATGATCGCGCCAGCCGCGGCCTACAGGCGCCCGCGGGTGCGGGTGCTGTGAGCCGCGCGGGCCGTTGCACTAGCTGCGAACGGTCTGTTTCCGGGTCCTGAACAATCTTCGCCGATAACTCTCATCAACAAGGCCGCAGCGCATCCGGCGCCGGGCGAGAAGATAGGAGCATTGCCATGATCTTTGATTTCCTGCGTCGTGGGGCCGGAGCGGAAGCGCCCGAGGCCAAGGCCAGCGCGGCGGGGCCGGTGGTGGCCTGGCACAATGCGGGCCGGGTCGCCTGGAGCCCGCGCGACACCGCCTCGCTGACGCGGACGGGGTTTGCGGGCAATCCGGTGGGGTTCCGCTCGGTCAAGCTGATTTCCGAGGCGGCGGCGGCGCTGCCCCTGGTGTTGCAGGACCGGATGCAGCGGTACGAGACCCACCCGATGCTGAGCCTGATCCGCCGCCCCAATGGTGCGCAGGGCCGGGCCGAGCTGATGGAGGCGCTGTTCGGGCAGTTGCTGTTGTCGGGGGATGCCTATGTCGAGGCGGTGCGCGGCGCCGATGACCTGCCGATCGAGCTGCATGTGCTGCGCTCGGACCGGATGCGGGTGGTGCCCGGCGCCGATGGCTGGCCGGTGGCCTATGAATACACGGTAGGCGGCAAGTCGCATCGTTTCGATGCCGCGAGCATCTGCCATATCAAGTCTTTCCACCCGCAGGACGATCACTACGGCTTTTCGCCGATGCAGGCGGCAGCGATGGCGGTGGATGTGCATAACGCGGCCTCGCGCTGGTCGAAATCGCTGCTCGACAATGCGGCGCGGCCCTCGGGCGCGCTGGTCTGGACCGGCAGCGACGGGCAGGGCGTGATGGCCGAGGACCAGTTCCGCCGACTGTCGGACGAGATCGAGGCGAATTTCCAGGGCGCCCGCAATGCTGGCCGGCCGATGGTGCTGGAAGGCGGGCTGGACTGGAAGCCGATGGGTTTTTCGCCCTCGGACATGGAGTTTCAGAAGACCAAGGAAGCCGCCGCCCGCGAGATCGCGCTGGCCTTTGGCGTGCCGCCGATGCTGCTGGGCATCCAGGGCGACGCGACCTATTCGAACTATCAGGAGGCCAATCGGGCGTTTTACCGCCTGACGGTTCTGCCCCTGGTGACGCGGGTGGCGGCCAACCTGTCGGACTGGCTGTCGGGCCTGTCGGGCGAGGAGGTGCTGTTGAAGCCCGACCTGGACCAGGTGCCGGCGCTGGCCGCCGAGCGCGATGCGCAATGGGCGCGGGTCAGCCGCGCCGATTTCCTGACCGGGGCGGAAAAGCGGATGCTGCTGGGCCTGCCGGCGCTGGCGGAGGATGCCGATGGCTGAGGGTCCGGGCTATGCGCCCTTTGACTGCGCGCCGGGGCTGCGGCTGGAAGCGCATGAGCGGGTGGCCGCGTTGCAGCATGAGCATCTGTGCCGCCGGCTGGATCAGCTGGACGAGGCGATCGAGCGGATGGAACGGCGGCTGTGGCTGACGGTTTACGGTGTCGCGGGTGCGATCCTGGCCCAGGTCTTTCAATCGTTCCTGGTGATTTCTCCCTGAGATGACAATGGTTTACAAGGAGTGTTTCATGGATATGGACACCGGACTTGAACATAAATTCGCCCGCTTCGGCGATGGTCTGACCGTCAGCGAGGATGCGGTGATCGAGGGTTATGCCAGCCTGTTCGGCCAGACCGATCAGGGCGGCGACAATGTGCAGGCGGGGGCCTATGCGGCCTCGCTGAAGACGCTGGAGGCCGGGGGACAGCGGGTCAAGATGCTGTGGCAGCACGATCCGGCCCAGCCGATCGGGGTCTGGGACGAGGTGCGCGAGGATGGCCGAGGCCTGTGGGTCAAGGGCCGGCTGCTGGAAAGCACCCAGAAAGGGCGCGAGGCGGCGGCGCTGATCCGTGCGGGCGCCATCGACGGGCTGTCGATCGGCTATCGCACCCGCCGGGCCAGCAAGAATGACAAGGGCCAGCGGCTCTTGACCGAACTGGAGCTGTGGGAAGTGTCGCTGGTGACCTTTCCCATGCTGCCCAGTGCCCGGGTCGCAGCCAAGGGGACTTCCCCCGAGGTCGAGCGGACCTGGCGCAGCATTGCCGAGCTGTTCGACAGCGCCCGGCAGGAACTGGCGCGAAGGTAAGCGCGCCGCAACCCACCCGAAAAGGACGTGCCGATGAGCAAGACCGAGATCCCGGCCTTGGCCGGAGAGGGTGTGCCCCTGGTTCAGGAGGTGAAGCAGGCGATGACTGGCTTCGTGAATGAATTCAAGGGGTTTCGCACCGAAGTTGAAACCAAACTGAAACAGACAGAAGAGCGTATGACCATGCTGGATCGTAAATCACTCACCGCGGCGCGTCCGCATCTGGCCGCCGCCGTCGAGGACGGCGCCCCGCATCAGAAGGCGTTTGACGCCTATCTGCGCTCGGGCGATGACGACGCGCTGCGGGGTCTGACCCTGGAAGGCAAGGCGATGTCGACCGCGATCAACAGCGATGGCGGCTATCTGGTCGACCCGCAGACCGCCGAGCGCATAAAGGCGGTGCTGCATGCGACGGCCTCGATCCGGTCGATCGCCTCGGTGGTGCATGTGGAGGCGAACTCGTTCGACGTTCTGATCGACCACACCGATATCGGTGCCGGCTGGGCGGACGAGACCGCGGCGGCCAGCGAGACCGGGACGCCGTCGATCGACCGTATCTCGATCCCGCTGCACGAGCTGAGCGCCCTGCCCAAGGCAAGCCAGCGCCTGCTGGATGACAGCGCGTTCGATATCGAGGGCTGGCTGGCCGACCGTATCGCCAACAAGTTCGCCCGCGCCGAGGCGCAGAGCTTTATCAACGGGGACGGGGTCAACAAGCCGCGCGGTTTCCTGAACCATGCCGCGGTCGACAATGACAGCTGGACCTGGGGCAATATCGGCTATGTCGCCTCGGGTGTGGCCGGTGGCGTGGACGCCGACGATATCGTCGATCTGGTCTATGCGCTGGGTGCGCAGTACCGGGCCAACGGCGCCTTTGTGATGAACTCGAAGACCGCGGGCACCATCCGCAAGCTGAAGGATGCCGATGGCCGCTTCCTGTGGTCGGACGGTCTGGCGGCGGGCGAGCCCGCGCGGCTGATGGGCTATCCGGTGGTGATCGCCGAGGACATGCCCGACCCGGCGACCGACAGCTACTCCATCGCGTTTGGCGACTTCAACGCCGGCTATACCGTGGCCGAGCGCCCGGATCTGCGCGTGCTGCGCGACCCGTTCAGCGCCAAGCCGCATGTGCTGTTCTACGCCACCAAGCGTGTGGGCGGTGATGTGAGCGATTTTGCCGCGATCAAGCTGCTGAAATTCGGCACCGTCTAACGGGGCCGGGTCCGGGGCCGGGGAACCGGCCTCGGGTGCGGGCGCGCGCCGGTTTTCCTGGCGTTGTCTAGCTGCTCCCCTCCGTCCGAGCAACGTGAGGCGGCGCGGGCCCGCATGACCTGAGACGAACGGCCCGGAGGGGCCCGAGCTTGCGGAGTGAATTGATGATGTTGATCGAAGAGACCGCCGTTGCGGACGCCGCGCTGCCGGTGGCACAGTTCAAGGCGCATTTGCGGCTGGGCACCGGGTTTGCAGAGGATGACGTGCAGGACGAGGTGTTACGCAGTTTCCTGCGCGCAGCCATCGCCGCAATCGAGGCGCGAACGGGCAAGATCCTGATCTCGCGTCAGTTTTCCTGGACCGTCTACAACTGGCGCGATGCCACGGGTGAAGTGTTGCCGGTGGTGCCGGTGCAGATGGTCACCTCGGTGACGCTGCGCGATGGGGGCGGGCAGGACACGGTGCTGGACCCGGCCGCCTATCGGTTGGAGCGCGACAGCCAGCGGCCGCGGTTGCGCCCTGCGGGCGCGCTGTTGCCGACCGTGGCCACCGGTGGCGCGGCGGTTGTCGCGCTGGTGGCCGGGATGGCCGCCGATTGGGGCGGGCTGCCGGCCGATCTGGGCCAGGCGGTGCTGCTCTTGGCGGCGCATTACTATGAATACCGGCACGAGACCGCGCTGGGCGATGGCTGCATGCCCTTTGGCGTCACCAGCCTGATTCAGCGCTATCGCACCGTGCGGTTCGGTTCGGGGGTGGTGCAATGAAGGCGCCGCATCTGAACCGGCGCCTGCTGCTGGAGACGCCCGCGCGGGTGGCTGACGGCGCGGGGGGCTATGCCGAGAGCTGGACGGCCCTTGGCACGGTCTGGGCCGATGTCAGTGCGCGCAGCGGGGCCGAGCGGTTCGAGGCGGGCGCTTCGCGCTCGCGGGTGAGCTATCGGATCACTGTGCACGCGGCGCCCGAAGGGTCTTCGATGCGGCCCGCGCCCGAACAGCGGTTCACCGATGGCGCCCGTGTTTTCGTGATCCGGGCGGTGGCCGAGCATGACCCGGCCGGGCGGTTTCTGACCTGTTTTGCGGATGAGGAGGTAGCGGCATGAGCTATGGCGTGGCGGCGGCGTTGCAGACGGCGGTCTATCAGCACCTGCTGGCGGATACCGGGGTGGCGGCCCTGGTGGGGACGGACATTTACGATGCGCTGCCACCGGGCACGCTGCCGCAGACCTATGTGCTGCTGGGTCCGGAAGAGGTGCGCGACGCCTCGGACCAGAGCGGCGTGGGGGCCGAGCACCGGCTCACCGTCTCGGTGATCTCGGAGGCAGCAGGGTTCGCCGGGGCCAAGACGCTGGCGGGCGCGGTGAGCGATGCGCTGGACGATGCGGCGCTGAGCCTGGCGCGTGGGCGTCTGGTGGGGCTGTGGTTCGACCGGGCCTCGGCCCGGCGCACCGGAACAGGGGGCGCGGTCCGGCAGATCGACCTGCGGTTTCGCGCCCGCGTCGAAGACAATTGATCAACCTGAACGTGGAGTAACATCATGGGTGCCCAGAACGGCAAGGACCTGCTGGTCAAAGTGGACATGAACGGCACGGGCCTGTTCGAAACCATCGCGGGGCTGCGTGCCACCCGCGTGAGCTTTAACGCCGAGAGCGTGGATGTCACCAGCCTTGAGAGCCAGGGGGGCTGGCGCGAACTCTTGTCGGGGGCGGGGGTCAAATCGGCCTCGATCTCGGGCTCGGGCGTGTTCAAGGACGCGGGCACCGACGAGCGGGCGCGGCAGCTGTTCTTTGACGGCGAGACGCCCGATTTTCAGGTGATCATCCCCGATTTCGGCATTGTCGAGGGGCCGTTCCAGGTGACCGGTATCGACTATGCGGGCAGCCATAATGGCGAGGCGACCTATGAGGTGAGCCTGGCCAGCGCCGGCGCGCTTGCCTTTACCGCGATATGATCATGGCCAATCCGTGGACGGGAGAGGTGGCCCTGGTCATCGACGGTGAGCAACGGGTGCTGAAGCTGACGCTGGGCGCGTTGGCCGAGCTGGAGGCCGAGCTGGAGAGCGGCTCGCTGGTGGAACTGGTGCAGCGGTTCGAGGGGGGAGCGTTTTCCAGCCGCGACGTGCTGGCGCTGGTGGTTGCGGGGCTCAGGGGCGGGGGCGCGGATGTGAGCCGCGCCCAGCTTCTGCGGGCCGAGATTGCCGGGGGGCCGCTGGCGGCGGCGCGGGCGGCGGCGGAACTTTTGGCGCGCGCCTTCATGCTGCCGGGGGAAACATGAACGGGTTCGACTGGCCCGCGCTGATGCGGGCCGGGATGTTGGGGCTACGGCTGACGCCCGAGGCGTTCTGGCGCCTGACCCCGGCCGAGTTGCGGCTGATGCTGGGGCAGGGTGCCGGGACCGCGCCGATGGGCCGTGCCGGACTGGATGCGCTTCTGGCGGCGTGGCCGGACCAGACACAAGGAGAGGATCATGGCGGAGACTGACGGGTTTTCGGAACTGGAAGCCACGGGCGAAAGCCTGGGCGATACGCTGGGCGATGCCGCCGTCATGGCTGCGGGCTTTGACGCAGAGCTGCGCCGGGTGCGCAGCGCGCTGGCAGCCACCGGGCAGGATGTGCAGACGCTGGAGCGGGGCCTGTCCAAGGGGCTGCGTCGCGCCTTCGATGGCGTCGTGCTGGACGGCATGAAACTGTCCGACGCGCTGGAAACGGTGGCCCGGTCGATGATCCAGACCACCTATTCGGCTGCGATCAAGCCGGTGACCGATCATTTCGGCGGGCTGATCGCGGATGGTGTGGGTTCGCTGTTCGTGGGGCTGTTGCCTTTTGCCAAGGGCGGCTCGTTCAGCCAGGGCCGGGTGATGCCCTTTGCCAGCGGTGGCGTGGTGAGCGGGCCGGTGGCCTTTCCCATGCGCGGCGGCATGGGGCTGATGGGCGAGGCGGGGCCGGAGGCGATCATGCCGCTTGCACGCGGCGCCGATGGTAAGCTGGGCGTGCGCAACAGTGGCGGCGGTCGCGCAGTGAACGTGGTGATGAATATCACCACCCCCGATGTGCAGGGCTTCCGTCGCAGCCAGGGTCAGATCGCCGCCCAGATGGGCCGCGCGCTGGGTCGTGGCAATCGCAATCGGTAACAAGGGGAGCGGATCATGAATTTCCACGAGGTGAGATTTCCCGCCAATCTGAGCTTTGGCTCGATCGGGGGGCCCGAGCGGCGCACCGACATCGTGACGCTGGTGAACGGGTTCGAGGAGCGCAACTCTCCCTGGGCGCACGCGCGCCGACGCTATGACGCGGGCGTGGGCATGCGCTCGCTGGACGATATCGAGACGCTGATCGCGTTCTTCGAGGCGCGTCAGGGGCAGGTTTACGGGTTTCGGTGGAAGGACTGGTCCGACTTCAAGTCGAGCCGCGCCTCGGCCGAGCCGCGCTATGACGATCAGGTGATCGCCCTCGGAGACGGGGCCGAGACAGAGTTTCAGCTGGTCAAGGCCTATCGGTCCGGCACCAACAGCTATGCGCGCCCGATCAAGAAGCCGGTTCTGGGCACGGTCCGGATCGGTCTGGATCAGGACGAGATGAAAGAGGCGGTGGACTACCACGTGGATGTGACCACGGGTCTGATCCACTTCGAGGCACCGCCGCCGGTCGGCGTCGAGATCACGGCAGGGTTTGAGTTCGATGTGCCGGTGCGCTTTGACACCGACCGGATCCAGACCAGCGTGGCCAGTTTCCGCGCGGGCGACGTGCCCAATGTACCGGTGGTCGAGGTGCGTGTGTGATGGGCGGGCCGAGCGAGGCGATGCAGGCGCATCTGGCCAGCGGGGTGACCACGCTGTGCCGGTGCTGGGCCATTCTGCGCAAGGACGGGGTGCGGTTCGGGTTCACCGATCACGACTGCATGCTGGAGTTCGACGGGTTCACCTTCAAGGCCGATAGCGGTCTGACGGCGGCGGCGCTGGAGCAGAGCACCGGCCTGTCGGTGGACAACTCCGAGGCGCTGGGCGCGCTCAGCGATGCGGCGGTGCGCGAGGAGGATATCGAGGCGGGTCGTTTCGACGGCGCCGAGGTGCTGTCCTGGCTGGTCAACTGGGTTGAACCGGAGCAGCGCTGGTTGCAGTTTCGCGGCTCGATCGGTGAGTTGCGGCGTGGCGGCGGTGCGTTTCAGGCAGAGTTGCGCGGGTTGACCGATGCGCTGAACCAGCCGCTGGGCCGAGTGTTTCAGAAACCTTGTACGGCGGTTCTGGGTGATGGCACCTGCCGGTTCGACCTGGATCAGCCCGGATACCGGGCAGAGATCACGGTGGAGCAGGTCGACGAGGGTCGGGTGTTTCGCTGGGCCGATCTGTCCGGGTTCGAACCGGGGTGGTTCCAGCGGGGGCGGCTGGACGTCACCAGCGGCTTGGGCAAGGGGCTTTGGGCACTCATCAAGTCGGACAAGGTGACGGCAGCGGGTCGCGAGATCAAGCTGTGGGAGCCGATCCGGGCCGTGCTGCGCCCGGGCGACGGGCTGCGGCTGACGCCGGGCTGCGACAAGCGAATGGAAACCTGCCGCCTGAAGTTCAACAATCTGCTGAATTTTCAGGGCTTTCCAGATTTGCCGCGCGAGGATTGGGTCATGGCCAGCCCCAAGCGGACCGGGGCCAATAGTGGCGGGAGCCTGAGATGACCGGGCGTGGCTGTGACGCGGTTGCCATTGCCCGCAAATGGCTTGGCACGCCCTATCGGCACCAGGCCTCGACCCCGGGGGCAGGCAGCGACTGCCTGGGGCTGATCCGGGGCGTCTGGCGCGGGCTTTACGGGTGCGAGCCTGAATCTGTGCCGGCCTATTCGATGGACTGGTCCGAGCCGCAGGGCGAGGAACGCTTGTGGCAGGCGGCGCGTCGGCATCTGATCGAATCTGCGCCGGGACCGGTTGCACTGGGCGAAGTGCTGCTGTTCCGGATGCGTGGGACGAGCGTCGCCAAACACTTGGGCATTGTGTCCGAGGCGGGAGCCTGTCCCCGGTTCATCCACGCCTATTCCGGGCATGGCGTGGTCGAGAGCCCCCTGAGCGCGCCGTGGCTGCGGCGTGTGGTGTCCCGGTTCGAATTTCCTCAGGAGGTGACTTGATGGCGACGATACTTCTTTCCGCTGCGGGTGCGGCGATTGGTGGCTCTGTCGGCGGCGCCGTTGCGGGGCTGTCTTCCGCGGTGCTGGGGCGAGCCGTAGGCGCGACCGTGGGCCGGGTTCTGGATCAGCGGTTGCTGGGAGCGGGCGCCGAGGCGGTGGAAACCGGCAAGGTCGACCGGTTCCGGCTGACCAATTCCGGCGAGGGGCATGCCATCGCGCAGGTCTATGGCCGGATGCGGGTGGGCGGTCAGGTGATATGGGCCTCGGATTTCGTCGAGACCACGACGACGAGTGGCGGGGGCAAGGGCTCGCGCCCGCAACCGAGAACCACGCAGTACAGCTATTCGGTGTCGCTGGCGGTTGCGCTCTGCGAGGGCGAGATTGCCGGAGTGCGCCGCGTCTGGGCGGATGGGGACGAGATCGCGCCGGACGAGTTGAACATGCGCGTCTATCGCGGCACTGCGGCTCAACTGCCTGACCCGGTGATGGAAGCGGTCGAGGGCGCGGGTCTGGTGCCTGCCTATCGCGGTACCGCCTATGTGGTGTTCGAGGATCTGGACTTGGACCGGTTCGGCAACCGGGTGCCGCAATTCTCGTTCGAGGTGGTGCGAGGCGACCAGCCCGATGCCGATCCTGCCGAGTTGGGGCTGGCGGGGCTGGTCAAGGGCGTGGCGCTGATTCCGGGAACCGGTGAATATGCGCTGGCCACCACCCAGGTGAACTATTCCAACGGGCCGGGCAGTTTCTGGGCGGCCAACAGCAACTCTCCATCCGGGCAGACCGATTTCCTGACCTCGCTGGAGGCGCTGGGCGAGGAGTTGCCCGAAGTGGGCGCGGCCTCGCTGGTGGTCTCCTGGTTCGGTGGCGATCTGCGCTGTGGCAATTGCGAGATCCGGCCCAAGGTCGAGCGCAAGAATATCGACGGCAGCAACATGTCCTGGCGGGTTTCGGGCCTGACACGGACCACGGTGGATGAGATTGCGCGGATCGAAGACCGCCCGATCTATGGCGGTACGCCGGCGGACGCGGCGGTGGTCGAGGCGATCCGGCACATGAACGATGCTGGGCAGCGGGTGATGTTCTATCCGTTCATCCTGATGGATCAGCTGGCGGGCAATATGCTGACCAACCCTTGGACGGGCGAGGAGGGGCAGCCGCATCTGCCCTGGCGGGGGCGGATCACGTTGAGCCTTGCGCCGACCCAGCCCGGCACTCCGGACGGTACCGCGGCAGCGGATGCCGAAGTGGCGGCGTTCTTTGGCGCGGCCTCGGCCACGGATTTCGTGATCGGCGACGGGGTGGTGACCTATACCGGTGGCGAAGATTGGGGGCTGCGTCGGTTCATCCTGCACTATGCGGCGTTGTGCAAGGCGGCGGGCGGGGTGTCGGCCTTTTGCATCAGTTCCGAGATGCGCGGCCTGACCCAGATCCGGGGCGCCGCCGGGTTTCCGGCCGTTCAGGCCTTGCGCGCTCTGGCGGCAGATGTACGGACCATTCTGGGGCCGGAAACCAAGCTGGGCTATGCCGCCGACTGGAGCGAGTATTTCGGCTATCAGCCGCAGGATGGCAGCGGGGACCGCTATTTCCATCTCGATCCGCTTTGGGCCGATCCCGAGATCGACTTTGTCGGTATCGACAACTACATGCCGCTATCCGATTGGCGCGATGGCGAAGACCATGCCGATGCCCGGGCCGGAACCCGCCACATCTATGAGCAGGACTATCTGCGCGCCAATGTCGAGGGCGGCGAGGGCTATCACTGGTATTACCATTCGCCCGAGGCGGAGGCGGCGCAGATTCGCACGCCGATCACGGATGATGCCCATGGTGAGGCCTGGATCTGGCGTTACAAGGATATCCGCAACTGGTGGGCCAACCCCCATCACGAGCGGATCGGGGGCAACCGTCAGGCTTTGCCCACCGATTGGGTGCCGCAATCGAAACCGATCTGGTTTACCGAGCTTGGCTGCGCGGCTGTGGACAAGGGCACCAATCAGCCCAACAAGTTCCTCGATCCGAAATCCTCGGAATCGAGCCTGCCGAAATACTCGAATGGCGCGCGCGACGACCTGATGCAGCTGGCCTATCTGAACGCGGTTCTGGGGTATTGGAACGATCCGGGGAACAATCCGGTCTCGGTCGAGTATCAGGCGCCGATGATCGACATGGCCAACGCCTATGTCTGGGCCTGGGATGTGCGGCCTTATCCGGCCTTTCCCAACAATCGGGAACTCTGGGCCGATGGGGAAAACTACGCGCGCGGTCACTGGCTGAACGGACGCTCGGGCAACCGGACATTGGCATCGGTCGTGCGCGAGATTTGTGCCCGCGCCAAGGTGCAGGCCGTGGATCTGGGAGCGCTGTGGGGCATCGTGCGGGGCTATACTGTCGATCAGGTCAGCGATGCCCGATCAGCGCTGCAACCGCTGATGCTGCGATACGGGTTCGATGCGATCGAACGCGATGGCAAGCTGGTCTTTCGCCTGCGCGATGGCGGCAGTCCCGTGGAGCTGGACCGTGCTTTGCTAGCCGTTCACGAAGAGATCGATGGCGCGCTGGAACATCGGCGCGAGTCTGATCTGGAGTTGAGCGGGCGGGTTAGGCTGCGCTTTGTCCAGGCGGATGCCAACCATGATGTGGTGGCCGAAGAGGCGGTTCTGCCCGATGATGCCACGCATGCGGTGTCCTCGAACGAGATGCCACTGGCACTTACCCGTGCCGAGGGGCGACAGACGGTCGAACGCTGGCTGGCCGAAGCCCGTCTGGGTCGCGATATGATCCGTTTTGCGTTGCCGCCCTCGCGGCTGGCGCTGGGCGCGGGTGATGTCATTCGTCTGCCTGAGGCCGGGGACGAGATCGGCGGGCTTTACCGTATCGACCGGGTCGAGCAGGCTCATATGCAGCTGATCGAGGCGGTGCGGATTGAGCCGAATGTGTATCTCACCTCGGATATGGCAGATGACCGCCCGGTGGTGCAGGAATTCGTGCCGCCGGTTCCGGTTCTGCCCATGCTGATGGACCTGCCGTTGATGACCGGGGACGAGGTGCCGCATGCGCCGCATGTGGCGATCACCGCGCAGCCATGGCCGGGCTCGGTGGCGATCTATTCCTCGGCAAGTGACGAGGCCTATAGGCTGGACAAGATCGTAGCTGCGCGGGCGGTGATCGGGGTAACCGAAACGCCGCTGGCGCGTGCCCGCCCAGGGCTGTGGGATCGTGGCAACGCGGTCCAGGTAAAGCTTGTCGCCGGAGAGCTGGAATCGCGCCCGCGCGAGGCCATTCTGAGTGGAGAGAATCTGGCGGCGATCGGGGACGGCTCGACCGGCAATTGGGAGCTGTTCCAGTTCCGCGATGCCGAGTTGATCGCGCCCGATACCTATCTGCTGCGCAACCGGCTGAGGGGACAGTTGGGCAGCGATGCCTTGATGCCCGACGTCTGGCCGGCGGGCTCGCAATTCGTGCTGATCGACCCGCGCGTGGTACAGCTTGACCTGGCCAGTTCGGAACGGCGGATCGCGCGGCACTACCGGATCGGCCCGTCTCGTCGGAGTTATGACGATCCATCCTATGTGCACCGGGTCGAGGCGTTTGACGGCATCGGGTTTCGACCCTATGCCCCGGCCCATCTGCGCGCGGTCGAGAACGGTGCCGACATTCAGCTCTCATGGGTGCGGCGCACCCGGATCGACGGCGACGACTGGAGCCTGCCCGAGGTGCCCCTGGGCGAAGAAAGCGAAAGCTATCTGGTCCGGGTGATCAAGGATGGTGGCGTGCTGCGAGAAGAAACCGTGTCGTCAGCAGCTTGGACCTATGGCGCGGCGGCGCAGGTGGCGGATGCGGTGGCGCGGCCCTTCGATTTGTCGGTGGCGCAGATTTCGACCCGGTTCGGTCCGGGTCTGTTCCGTAGCTTGACTGTCGAGACCTGAGCGATGCGTCCGGTTCTGCATGGCGATGTCAGCGCGGCGGCGCGGGCCTTGCTGCACGCTCCCGCCGGTACACGTCGGTCGCTCTGCCGTCGGATGCTGTCCGAGGCGGAGATGGCCGATGCCCATGTCCGTGCGACCGGGCGGATCCATCCGCTGTTTGGCAATGGTTCTTTGATGTCTGCGGCGCGCAAGCGGGTGTTGGCGAATGAGCCCGGGTTCGACGATCCGGGCTATTGCCGGTGCTTCGAGATCGTGCTGAGCGCGCTGATTGACCGTCAGGTCAGCCGCGCGCGCAACTGACACAAAGAGTGGCGGCGGGATCGAGGGTCAGCCGCTCCTCTGGCAGATCGTCGCCACAACCGTCGCAATAGCCGTATTCTCTGACCGAAATCCGGTCGAGCGCCAGCCTCAGGCGGCGGGCCTCGACCTCGCGCCTTGCCTGCTGCGCCTTGGCAATGGCCTGATTCTGAAGCTCGTCCATCCGGCTGAGGCGGCCCACCGACTGTTGATCCAACTCGACCACCGCCCGCGCCGATTGCCCCACCGCACTGCTGTCGCCCAGTTCCTGCAAGCGCTCCTGAATCAGCGCCCGGAAACGGGCAAGCTGGGTCTCATTCATTTCCGTCACCACGCCCATCACGTATTGAGGTTGGTCAAATCGATCCTAACTGACTAGATTAGTCGCAAAGAAGGATGACAGGCCATGATGGAAACGCGCAAGAAACTTGCCCCCGTGGACCCGGTCTGGGATCGGATCACCGCCGAAGCCCAGGAGGCCGTGGACAGAGAGCCCCTGATGGGTGGGCTGGTGCATGCCTGTATCCTGCACCACAAGAATCTCGACCGGGCGCTGTCCTATCGCATTTCGGCCAAGCTCTGCTCGAACGAGATGTCGATGATGGTGCTGCGTGAGATTGTGGACGATGCCTATGACAGCGCGCCCGAGTTGGTCGAGGCCGCCCGCGCCGACCTGATGGCGGTCTACGAGCGTGACCCGGCCTGCCACCGGCTGTTGCAGCCGATCCTGTACTTCAAGGGGTATCAGGCGATGCAGGCCTATCGCGTGGCGCATTGGTTGTGGACACGCAAGCGCTATGACCTGGCCTATTTCTTCCAGATGCGGGTGTCTGAGATCTTTGGCGTCGACATTCACCCGGCAGCCCGGATCGGCAAGGGGATCATGATCGACCACGCTCATTCCATCGTCATCGGAGAAACCGCGGTCGTCGGCAATAACGTTTCTATGCTGCATTCGGTGACGCTGGGCGGGACCGGCAAGGAAGAAGAGGACCGCCACCCCAAGATTGGCGATGGCGTGCTGATCGGGGCGGGGGCCAAGGTGCTGGGCAATATCAAGGTCGGCCATTGTAGCCGCATCGCTGCCGGTTCGGTGGTGCTGAGCGAGGTGCCGCCCTGCAAGACCGTCGCGGGCATCCCGGCCAAGATCGTGGGCGAGGCGGGCTGCGACCAGCCCTCGATCAACATGGATCAGCGTTTCCCGAACGGGTCGGACTGAGGCGCGTGTCGCCGGGACTTCACTTGTCTTGAATGTGAAAAGGGGCGCGTTGCGCCCCTTTTTCTGTTGATGCTCCGATGGGAAAGTATTTCGAATTAACCTCTTACCTGCGACTGTTAATCTTGATGTTCAGGTTGTGGGAATGGAATCTTCCAGCTTTGGACCATAATGGAGAGAGGTTGGTCCTATCTGGGTTGGAGCGCCTTGTGGTACCGCCCTGCGCGGCGCAGTATCTGATGCAACGGTAAGACTTTTCGCAGTTTGACTTGGGGGCATAAAATGATCTTCACGACCAAGGGCCGCGGGCGGCTATATGGCTCGATCCTCGAAACGGTGGGCAATACGCCGGTGATCCGGCTGAACAGGATCGCGCCGGGACATGTCACGATGTATGTGAAATTCGAGGCGTTCAACCCGGCGGGATCGGTCAAGGACCGGCTGGCGCTGAACATCATCGAGGCCGCCGAACGCGAGGGCCGATTGCAGCCGGGCCAGACCGTGGTCGAGGCGACCAGCGGCAATACGGGTATCGGGCTGGCCATGGTCTGCGTCGCCAAGGGCTATCCGCTGGTGATCACCATGCATGACGGGTTTTCGGTCGAACGCCGCCGCCTGATGCGGATGCTGGGCGCCAAGGTGGTGTTGACCCGCAAGGAAGACAAGGCGGTCGGGATGGTGGTGAAAGCCAAGGAACTGGCCGAGGCGAATGGCTGGTTCCTGGCGCATCAGTTCGAGACCAAGGACAATGCCGATATCCACGAGGCCACCACCGCGCAGGAGATCTTGGGCGATTTCGACGGCGAGCGGTTGGACCATGTGGTGCTGGGCTATGGCACCGGTGGTACCGTCACCGGGTTGGGCCGGGTGCTGAAAACCGCGCGGCCCGATCTGAAGATCACGCTGAGCGAGCCCGCCAATGCCGCGCTGGTGCAGTCGGGAGTGGCGCAAGAGCGCAATGCCGAGGGTGAACCCGCCGCGACCCATCCCGCCTTCAACCCGCATCCGATCCAGGGCTGGACCCCGGATTTCATCCCGCTGGTGCTGCAAGAGGCGCTGGATCAGGGCTATTTCGACGCGCTGGAGCCGGTGAGCGGCCCGGAAAGCATCACCTGGTCCAAACGCCTGGCGGCCGAGGAGGGCATCCTGACCGGGATATCGGGCGGCGCCAGCCTGGCGGCGGCGATGAAGGTCGCCGAGACCGCGCCCGAGGGCTCGGTTCTGCTGGCGATGCTGCCCGATACCGGCGAACGGTACCTGTCGACGCCGCTGTTCGAGGATATTGCGGCCGAGATGGACGAGGCCGAGCAGGCGCTGTCGGCCTCGACCCCCGGATATCAATACTGATCAGCGCGCCGCCGCTGGTTTGGTGCTGGCGGTGGCTGTGATGCAGGTGAATATCTCGAGAAGGAAGAAAGGCAAGATCTCCCGTTTGGAGTGTCAATGGCACTCTCGGTTGTGCTGTGGCTGGCTTGCCTCAGTCTACATTTTGCGGGACAAAACAGACATCGGGTTTAGGGTGGTGTAGCGCCTCTACTCCTCACTAGATAAGGCGACGTATGCACAGTTGGCTCAATCGACGTTCCATCGTTTTCTGTGGCATGGCGGTCGAAAGTCTTGAAGCCAGCCGGAAGGATCGTTCCACTGCGTGCTTCAGAGACAAAAATGTGCTTGCTGTTCTCGGGCGTGGTCGAAATCGATCTCGGATCATCAAGCGTACCAATATAGATGCCCAGCCGATTGGGCCAGCGCTCGAAAGTCAAAGCAAGCTTGGTCCCGCATTTTGAGCAGAAGTGAACGTTTACGTCTTTTCCGCTACCTTCTGAAGGGAGTGTGTACACGGCCGGATTGCCTCGGGTGAAAGCAAAGTTTTCGTATTCGAATATGGGTTCGATCATTCGGTCCGAACCTGTAGCGCGCTGGCAGAAACGGCAGTAGCAAATTGTCACCCAAAGGGGTTCGCTGCCCGTATTGTATGCCACATTTCCGCAAAGGCAGCGGCCCATATGCCCTTCCGACATATCTAAACCCTTTCATATCGCCCAAAGATACTCCCTTCTAGCATGTCCAGGGCTCGGCGGTACCGGTGTTCTTTTGGTCAGGCCGATCAGGGCTCTTTGCGTGCATAAGAAAACAGCGGTTGTATAAAAATCAAAGCCCCGGCGATGGGGCCGGGGCTTTGTCTATTTAACAATGATGGCCTCTCAGGCCAGCATCACCATCGGGTTTTCCAGGTTGTCGACGATCGCCTGCAACAGCTGTGCTCCAAGCGCCCCGTCGATCACCCGGTGATCGACCGACATGGTCACCGACATCACGGTGGCCACGGTCAGCTCGCCATCGGCGCCGACCACCGGTTTCTTGACCCCGGAACCGACCGCCAGGATACCCGCATGCGGCGGGTTCACGATGGCGTCGAAATTGTCGATGCCGAACATGCCCAGGTTCGAGATGGCAAAGCTGCCGCCCTGGTATTCCTGCGGTGCCAGCTTGCGGTCGCGGGCGCGGGTGGCGAGATCCTTCATCTCGGTCGACAGCGCCGAGAGCGACTTCATGTCGGCGTCCTTCAGCACCGGCGTGAACAGCCCGCCCTCGATGGCGACGGCAACGGCCACGTCCGAGGGTTTCAGCTTCAGCACCCGGTCACCGGCCCAGACCGCGTTGCAGTCGGGCACCTGTTGCAGCGCGTTGGCGACCGCCTTGATGATGAAGTCGTTGACGCTCAGCTTGACGCCACGCCCTTCGAGCTGCTTGTTCAGCTGGGCGCGGAACTTCATCAGCGCATCCAGCTTGATATCGCGGCGCAGGTAGAAATGCGGAATCGTCTGCTTGGCCTCGGACAGGCGCGCGGCGATGGTCTTGCGCATGCCGTCGAGCTTGACCTCTTCGTACTCGCGACCCTCGTACATGCGGGCAACCATATCGGCGCTGGGTCCGCTGGGGGCTGCTGAGGCAGGAGCGGCAGCTGCGGCTGCGGGGGCAGGGGCCGCAGTAGCGGGGGCAGGGGCCGCTGCCGGGGCAGTGGCGCCAACCACGTCTGCCTTGACGATCCGGCCATGCGGGCCGGAGCCTGCGACTTGCGACAGATCAAGCCCCTTGTCAGCGGCGATCCGGCGCGCCAATGGCGAGGCGAAGACGCGGCCACCATCAGCACCCTTGGGTGCAGCCGGGGCCGCGGTGGGGGCTGCTGCGGGCGCCTCGGACGCCGCAGGGGCGGCCTCGTTGCCCGCGGCGGCGGCCGGGGCCGCCTTGGGCGCGCTGGCGATATCGCCCGCACTTTCGCCCTCTTCCAGCAGCACCGCGATGGGGGTGTTCACCTTGACCCCTTCGGTGCCTTCGGGCACCAGGATCTTGCCGACGATGCCTTCGTCGACGGCTTCGAACTCCATCGTGGCCTTGTCGGTCTCGATCTCGGCCAGCAGGTCGCCCGAGGAGACGGTATCGCCTTCCTTGACCAGCCATTTCGCCAGGGTGCCTTCCTCCATGGTGGGAGACAGGGCGGGCATCAGGATTTCGGTGGGCATCTCTGTCGCTCCTTACCGATAGGTCACTTGTTTGACGGCTGCGACCACCTCGTCGGTGGTGACCAGCGCCAGTTTTTCCAGGTTCGCGGCATAGGGCATCGGCACGTCCTTGCCGGTGCAGGTGATGATCGGCGCGTCGAGATAGTCGAAGGCCTGCTGCATCACCTCGGACGCGATATAGCTGCCGACGGAACCTTGCGGCCAGCCTTCCTCGACAGTGACGAGGCGGTTGGTCTTCATCACCGAGGCGATCACGGTGGGCAGGTCCATCGGGCGCAGGGTGCGCAGGTCGATCACCTCGGCACTGATGCCGTCGCCGGCCAACCGCTCGGCGGCTTCAAGCGCGTATTGCATGCCGATGCCAAAGCTGACGATGGTCACATCGGTGCCCTCGCGCCAGATCCGCGCCTTGCCGAAGGGCACCACCAGGTCATCGACCTGCGGCACCTCGAAGCTGCGGCCATAGAGGATCTCGTTTTCCAGGAAGATCACCGGGTTTGGATCGCGGATCGCCGATTTCATCAGGCCTTTGTAATCGGCGGCCGAATAGGGCATCGCCACCTTGAGGCCGGGGATCTGCATGTACCAGGCGGCATAGTCCTGGCTGTGCTGGGCGGCGACGCGGGCGGCGGCGCCGTTGGGGCCACGGAACACGATCGGACAGCCCATCTGGCCGCCGGACATGTAGAGCGTCTTGGCAGCCGAGTTGATGATATGGTCGATCGCCTGCATGGCGAAGTTGAAGGTCATGAATTCGACGATGGGTTTGAGCCCGCCAAAAGCCGAACCGACGGCGATCCCGGCAAACCCGTGCTCGGTGATCGGCGTGTCGATGACCCGCTTGGAGCCGAACTCGTCCAGCATTCCCTGGCTGATCTTGTAGGCGCCCTGGTATTCGGCCACCTCTTCGCCCATCAGATAGACCGCCTCGTCAGCGCGCATCTCTTCGGCCATCGCGTCGCGCAGCGCCTCGCGCACGGTCTGCGACTTCATCGGCGCATCCGCCGGCCAGTCGGGCGACAGGTCCACCTTGGGGGCGGCGGGAGCCGCGACCGGGGCAGGGGTTGCGGGCGCCTCGGAGCCCCCTACGGGGGCCGCCTCGTTGCCCGCGTCGGCCACTGGTGCGGCCGACAGCGCCGCATCGACGCTTTCGCCTTCTTCCACCAGGACGGCGATAGGGGTGTTGACCTTGACCCCTTCGGTGCCTTCGGCGATCAGGATCTTGCCGACGATGCCTTCGTCGACGGCTTCGAACTCCATCGTGGCCTTGTCGGTTTCGATCTCGGCCAGGATATCGCCGGACGAGACGGTGTCGCCCTCCTTGACCAGCCATTTCGCCAGGGTGCCTTCCTCCATGGTGGGGGACAGGGCGGGCATCAGAATTTCGGTTGCCATGTCGTGAGGTCCTCTCAGGCGTAGATGTCTGTCCAGAGCTCGTCGACTGACGGCTCGGGGCTTTCTTTCGAGAATTCGGCGGCCTGGTTGACGATCTCCTTGATCTCCTTGTCGATCGCCTTCAGGTCATCTTCGGTGGCGTGCTTGCCGCTCAGCAGCATCTCGCGCACCATCTCGATCGGGTCGCTCTGCTCGCGCACCTTCTGCACCTCTTCGCGGGTGCGGTACTTGGCCGGGTCCGACATCGAGTGGCCGCGATAGCGATAGGTCTTGACCTCAAGGATATAGGGGCCCTTGCCGGCGCGGCAGTGGGCCACGGCCTTTTCGCCGGCTTCCTTGACCGAGAGCACGTTCATGCCGTCAACGGTCTCGCCGGGAATGCCGAAGGCCTCGCCCCGGGTGTAGATATCGGGCGAGGATGTCGAGCGTTTCTGGGCGGTACCCATGGCGTATTGGTTGTTCTCGATCACGAAGACGACCGGTAGTTTCCACAGGGCGGCCATGTTGAAGGTCTCATAGACCTGGCCCTGGTTGGCGGCGCCATCGCCGAAATAGGTGAAGGTGACGCGCCCGTTCTCCTGGTACTTGTCGGCAAAGGCCAGGCCCGCGCCCAGCGGCACCTGGGCGCCGACGATGCCATGCCCACCATAGAAATGCTTCTCTTTCGAGAACATGTGCATCGAGCCGCCCTTGCCTTTGGACAGGCCGCCCTCGCGCCCGGTCAGTTCGGCCATGACGCCGCCCGGATCCATGCCACAAGCCAGCATGTGGCCGTGATCGCGATACGAAGTGATGCGCTTGTCACCCTCCTCGGCGGCGGCCTCAAGCCCAACGACAACCGCTTCCTGGCCGATATAGAGATGGCAGAAACCACCGATCAGTCCCATGCCGTAGAGTTGACCGGCCTTTTCCTCGAATCGGCGGATCAGCAGCATCTCGCGATAATAGTGTTTCAGCTCTTCGGCGGAAGTATTTGATTTTCTTGAGGTCTTTCTCGTCGCGGTCACGGCGCCATTCCTCTGTCGGTGAAATAGTTTAGCATTAAACTATCTAATAAAGCATTTTTTGCCGCCTGACGAGTGCTAATATGACGCGGCGGCAAGGCGGGCCGGAATCACGAAAATCTTCGCAGGAGATTTTCGAATCTGGAAGATTTTTCTACGAAAGATCCGGGCGCTGCGCCTCAGCGGATCACGATCTCGTCGGCGCGCAGAAGTCCCAGCACCGAGCGGGCCTGTTCGTCCAGCAGGTCAAGGTCCAGGTAATCGTCGGACAGGCGCCGGGTCAGGTTTTCCATCCGGTCGATCTGTTCTTCGACCTTGGCGAGGTCGCGCGACAGCACCTCGCGCTCCGCGGCAATCTCGACCCGGCGGAACAGGCCGAAATCGCCCTGCACAGCGGCGAAGGTGAAATAGATCGCCAGCGCGAAAGAGACCGCGAAAAACGCGATCGCGCCGATGCTGGGTCTGGTTGTCCGTGACACGCGGGATACCTGCCGTCTAGATTGCCTCTGCTCGCGCCTCTGGCGGGCACGTGACCTTAGTATGACACAGGCGGATCCCGTTGTGAATCCCCCTTCTCCACGTGTTTTTAGGGTTTTTCCTTGTCATCTGACAGGTTGCAGGATGCCGCTCATCTCGTCGTGGATCACCTGCCGGGTCAGCTGGATGAAGCGGTCGATCGCGGGCGGGGTGCCGGTGGCTGTGCGCCAGGCCAGCCCGACGGTTCTGTGCATCGCGGGTCGCAGCGGCCGAGTGGTGACATCGGCGCCGGTCGCGCGGACTTCCGAGGCGACATAGAGCGCGGGCAGCAGGGTGATCCCCATGCCCAGCGATACCATCTGCCGCAAGGCGTCCAGGCTGGTGCCCTCGAATTCCGTGCTGAGCCGGGCCCCGGCGGTTTCGCACAGGCCCTGAACCTGTCCGTGCAGCGCATAGCCGGGGCTGAGACCCAGCATGGTTTCGCCCGCCAGATCGGTTTGCCGGACCTGGGGCACGCCTGCCAGCCGGTGCGCAGGATCTACCGCCAGTTCCAGCGGTTCGCGAAACAGCGGCGCCACGCGGATATCGTCGCGCCCGACGGGGAGCTGGGTCAGGATCAGGTCATAGCGACCAGCGGCCAGATCCTCGACCAGGTCACGGGGGGCGCCGTCACGGATCGCCAGTTTCAGCCTGGGATACTGGCGATGCAACTGGCGCAGAACCCGTGGCAGCAGATAGGGGCCAATGGTCGGGGTCGAGCCCAGCCGCAGCGTGCCGGTCATATTGTCCCGCATCGGGCTGGCATAGAGGGTCAGCGCCTCGACCTCGCGCAGGATACGCGCCACCATCTCGGATACGTCGCGGCCCTCGGGGGTCAGGATCAGACCACTGCGCCGCCGCTCCAGCAACCGTGCGCCCACCGCCTTTTCCAGCGCCGCGATTTGCAGGCTGAGTGAAGGCTGGCTGATGCCCAGGCTGCGCGCGGCGCGCCGGTATTGTCCGGCGGCCACCAGGGTCGAGAAATAGGTGAGCTGGCGCAGGGTGATGTCGTGCGGCATACGGATTTCTCTTTGATAGGCAAAACCTATCTTAATCTATGCGGGCATTGGGTTCTTTCCAGATGAGCGCCCCCCATCTTTGGCACAGGCCGCGATATGTCGCGGCAGCGTTCACAACCGGAGGAGACCATAGATGACCGCGACAAGCAGAGTTCGCGCTTTCTCGTTGAAGCTGAGGATGGCGGTGCTGAACGAGCGTCGGGCCGAGCTGAAACAACGTATCCTGACCGAGCTCAAGCGCCCGGCGCCCTGCGCCCAGACACTGCGCATGCTCAAGCGGCGCAAGCTGTCGTTGAAAGACGAGTTGGCTCGCCACGAGGGCCTGCTGCGTACGCTGGATGCGATGGGTCCGCAACGTGAACAGCCGATGGAGAGAGCGTGATGTTTCGACTGGTTTTCATGACGACGGGCCTGCGCTGGCTACACAGCCCGGATCTGGGCGACATGCGCAACGCCATCCTGTCCGAGGATGACGACGGGCCGGATGGCGGTGGCATCCGCCCCGCCGGATCCCGCGCGCGGGTGCAAATGGCGCGCGGGCTTGCGGTGAATTGAGTCAGCCCGCCTGCATCAGGGCGGCGACACCGGGCAGGGTCTTGCCCTCCATCCACTCCAGAAACGCGCCGCCTGCGGTCGAGATATAGGTGAAATCCCCCGCCGCGCCGCTGGCGTTGAGCGCGGCCACGGTATCGCCGCCTCCGGCGACCGAGATGAGCTTGCCCGCCCGGGTCAATGCCGCCGCCTTCAGCGCGGCGGCATTGGTTGCCGCGTCAAAGGGTTCCAGCTCGAATGCGCCCAGCGGTCCGTTCCAGATCAGGGTCCGGCTCTTCTCGAAAATCGCCTTGATCGCCGCCAGGCTGTCGGGGCCTGCATCGAGGATCATGCCCTCGTCGGGGCAGCGGTCGGCGGGCAGGATCTGATGCGGCGCATGGCTTTCGAATTTCTCGGCCACCACCACATCGCTGGGCAGCACGATGGTGCAGCCCGCCGCCTCAGCCTTGGCCAGAATCTCGGCGGCGGTATCTTTCATGATGCGTTCGGCCAGCGATTTGCCCACCGGCATCCCCTTTGCCACCAGGAAGGTGTTGGCCATGCCGCCACCGATCACCAGGTAATCGACCTTTTCGATCAGGTTGCCCAGCAACTCCAGCTTGGTCGAGACCTTGGCCCCGCCCACGACTGCCGTCACCGGGCGTTCGGGCTTGCCCAATGCCTTTTCCAGCGCCTCAAGTTCGGCTTGCATCAGCCGCCCGGCGCAAGAGGGCAGCAGGCGCGCGATTGCCTCGGTCGAGCTGTGGGCGCGGTGTGCGGCGGAAAAGGCGTCGTTGCAATAGATATCGCCCAGCCGTGCCATGCCGGCGGCCAGTTCGGGATCGTTCTTGGTTTCGCTGGCGTGAAAGCGGGTGTTCTCCAAAAGCAGCACTTGGCCGGGCTGCAAGGCCTCGGCGGCCTCTTCGGCGGCGGGGCCGACGCAATCATCGGCAAACAGCACCTTGGTTTCAAAGGCGCGTTCCAGTGTTGGCACCAGCTGGCTCAGCGACAGGTTCTTGCGCCGCTCGCCGCCAGGGCGGCCGAAATGCGCCAGCAGGATGGGGCGGCCCCCGGCGGCAAGGATATCGCGGATGGTGGGCATCAGGCGGCGGATGCGGGTCGAGTCGGTCACCACCCCGTCCACGATCGGCACGTTGATATCGACCCGCACCAGCACGCGCTTGCCGTTCAGGTCCATGTCGTCGAGTGTTTTCCAGCCCATCAGCCGTAATCTCCTTGCTGCAATGCGTTTGCCGGTTTCTCTACCCGAATGGGCGCCCCCGTCAATGGCGTGCCTTGTCCATCCCGCGCGCGATGGTTAGGTTCCCGGCAAACATAGTGACAGGAGGGCCCGATGGCCGAAATCAAGGATCCCGAAAACACGATCATCGTCGAGCTGAAGGACGGCAATGTCGTCATCGAACTTCTGCCCGACGTGGCGCCCAAACATTCCGAGCGGATGAAGGAGTTGGCGCGCGCCGGCGAGTATGACAATGTCTGCTTTCACCGTGTGATCGACGGCTTCATGGCGCAGACCGGCGATGTGGCCAATGGCGACATGGAAGACGGGTTCAACATCCGTCGCGCGGGCACCGGTGGTTCCTCGCTGCCTGACCTGCCGGCCGAATTCTCGAAACTGCCGCATGACCGGGGCACCCTGGGCGCCGCGCGCTCGGCCAATCCGAACTCGGCCAACAGCCAGTTCTTCATCAACTTCAAGGACAACCATTTCCTGAACGGCCAGTATACCGTTTATGGCCGGGTGATTTCCGGCATGGAACATGTGGATGCCATCACCCGCGGCGAGCCGCCCGCGAATCCCGATCGCATGATCAGCGTCAAGGTGGCCGCAGATGTATAAGCTTGCGGCCCTTCTGGCGCTGTTCGCCGTTCCGGCGAGCGCGACCGGCCTCAAGATCGAGGTGGCGGGCGAGGCCAATGGCACCGTCACCATCGACCTGCTCGAGGATGTGGCCCCCCAACATGTGGAACAGATCACCGCGCTGGCGGCTTCGGGCGCCTATGACGGGGTGGTGTTTCACCGGGTGATCGACGGGTTCATGGCCCAGACTGGCGATGTGCAATATGGCCGCATGGGAGGCGACATGCGCCTTGCTGGGCGGGGCGGGTCCGACCGGCCTGACCTGCCGGCCGAGTTCTCGGATATCACCTATGAACGTGGTGTGGTGGGCATGGCGCGCGCGCAGGACCCCAACAGCGCCAACAGCCAGTTCTTCATCATGTTCGCCCCGGGCCCGTTCCTCGATGGTCAATATACCGTGGTGGGCAAGGTGACCGGCGGTATGGATGTTGTCGACGCGATCAAGCGCGGCACCGGTCCCAACGGCTCGGTGATCGGCCAGCCCGATCAGATGAAGTCGGTCACCGTGACCGACTGATCCAATGCCGCCGGCGCCCGGTGTCGGGGCGCCGGCGGTTTCACGTTTGCGTGTGTGGGGTGGCGCGATCCCGTTTTTACGGCGATCCTTGGGTCGATTTGCGAACCCGAGAGGCCCCGGCATGCGCCTTCTTCCCCTCTTTCTTGCGATCTGGCTGGCTTTGCCAGCTCTGGCCGGTCCTGAGGTCTGGCGCCATGAATGGCCAGATACCGATTTTGGCAAGACAAGCGTTGCGCATTGGGGCGAGATCCTGTCGGGCGGGCCGCCCAAGGACGGTATCCCGGCGCTGAGCGATCCCGCCTTTCTGAGCTCCGCTGCAGCGAAGGGCCTGGAAGGGCGCGAGCCGGTGATCACCGTTGCGCTCCCCGGAGAGGTCGCGCGGGCCTATCCGCTGCGCTATCTGATGTGGCATGAGATCGTCAATGACCGCATCGGCACGGTGCCGGTGGCGGTGACCTTCTGCCCGCTGTGCAATTCGGGCCTGACCTTCGACCGGCGCAGCCCGGCGGGAGAGCTGGAGTTCGGGGTGACCGGCAAGCTGCGCAACTCGGACATGGTGATGTATGACCGCCAGACACAGAGCTGGTGGCAGCAGGCGCAGGGGCTGGCGATCGTGGGCAGGCTGACGGGGACCGAACTGACGCCGCTACCCAGCTGGATGGAAAGCTGGGACCAGTTCCGCGCCCGTTATCCGGACGGGCTGGTGATGGCCGAGCCGGCGTTTCGCCGCGCCTATGGCCGCAACCCCTATGTGAGCTATGACAGCGCCCTGCGCCCCTTTCTCTATGATGGTGAGGCACCACCGCATGGCGTCCCGGCACTGGCGCGGGTGGTTCGGGTGGGTGAACGGGCCTGGCCGCTGACACGGCTGGCCAAAGCCGGGGTGCTGGAGGAGGCTGGTTTGCGGTTCGAATGGCGCGCCGGCCAGGCCTCGGCCCTTGATACGGCGCAGATCGGCAAGGGGCGCGATGTGGGGTCGATCCGGGTCCGCGACATGCAGGGGCGCGATCTGCCCCATGACGTGATGTTCGCCTTTGCGTTTCACGCGTTCTGGCCACGGGGCGAATGGATGCTGGGGGCGGATTGACGCGATCCGGCGCGGCCGGGCGGGCCGAGATTTTTCGACGAAAAATCTGGCGCCGCCCGGGTCGGACATTGCGCCAAATCAAAAGCGCCGCGGGAGGCCCGCGGCGCTTTGTTTGCTCTGAAAGAGAGAGGCCTCAGGCGCTTTCAGGCTTGGGCGCGGGTGCGGCCGCGGCCGGGTTGGCGGCGGGCTTGGCGGCGCGGCCCGGGTTCAGCGGGTCGTCCTGACGCTGCACCGAGCCTTCGAAATGGGCACCGCTCTCGATCGCGATGGTCTTGTGGATGATATCGCCCTCGACCCGCGCGGTCGAGGTCAGGCGCACCTTGAGGCCCCGCACCCGGCCCACGATCCGGCCATTGATCACCACGTCATCGGCGGTCACTTCGCCCTTGATGGTGGCGGTCTCGCCGATGGTGAGCAGATGCGCGCGGATATCGCCCTCGACCGAGCCTTCGACCTGGATGTCACCGGTGGTCTTGATATTGCCGGTGATATGCAGATCCGAGGACAGGATCGACGCCGGCGGCTTGGGCTTGGGCGCAGCTGCCTTGTAATCGCTCGGAGCGGGCGCGGCAGGAGCCGCGGGCGCGGCGGGTTTGGCCGCCTCGGGGGCCTTGGGGGCGGGCTCGTTGATTTTGCTCTTAGAAAACATTGCGTGAAGCCTTGATGTAAGTCATGGGGTTAACGGGTCTGCCGTTGACATGCACCTCATAGTGCAGATGCGTCCCGGTGGACCGACCGGTGCTACCCATATCAGCAATATGATCCCCGCGCGAGACCCTTTGGCCGACCTTTACACGGAGTTGCGAGTTATGGGCGTAATAGGTCTCGATCCCAAAGGCGTGGCGGATCTTGATCAGCTTGCCAAACCCCGACTGCCAGCCCGCGTGGGTAACGACACCATCGGCGGTGGCATGGATGTCGGTTCCATGCTTGCCGGCGAAATCCGACCCGTTATGCATGCGCTTGCCGCCGGTCTTGGGATCGCGGCGATAGCCGTAGCCGCTGGTAAAACGCACCGCGGCACGCACCGGCGAGGCAAAGGGCGCCTGTTCGGCGGCGATCCGGTAGAGGTTCAGCTGATCCATCTGTTGCAGCAACTGGTTCGCGCGCAGCTCGTCGGCCGAGGGTTCTTCACCGCGCGTGCTGAAGGATAAAGGGGTCAGCGGCCCGCCCTGGCCGCTATAGCCGCGCCGAACCTCCTCGATGATGCGGTCGGTGGGCATGCCGGCGCTGCGGAACATCTTGTCCAGCGGTTCCAGCGAAATGGTCATTGCCTCTTCGAGTTGGCGGAAGATCTGGTCATTGCGCTCTTCCATCAGCTTGATTTCCAGCTCCAGCTCGGCGCGGGCTGCCAGCGCCGATTGCGCATCGGCGCGGATCTGGTCGCGCTGTTCGGCAGTGCGTTCCAGTGCTGCGGCCATGAAATCCATCTGGGCGGGCACTTCGGCGGCGACCTGCTCGACAGCGGCGGTATCGCCTTTCTCGTCCAGCAGCCGTTCCAGCTCGGCGCGTGCCACTTCGCGCTGGCGCATCGTGGCGCGCAGGGTTGTCTGGATCACTTCGACCCCGGTTTCCAGCTCGCGCCGGCGGTTTTCCGAGGCGAGCAGTTCCGTTTGCATCGCTGAAATCTGGGTAAGGGCGGCGTTGAACCGTTGCTGTGCCGCGACCGCCTCGTCGGCGCGGGCGTCGCGCTCTTGCGAAAGCGCGTTCAGACGTTCCTGATAGGTGGCCTGATCGCGCTTGGCCTGTTCGCGGAAATTGCTGGCACCGATGCTGTCCATCAACAGGATGGCGGTGGCGACGATGGTCCAGGCAACCAGCAATGTCGCACCCCCAAAGGCGATCAGCTGAGTCTCGGACTTGAGCCGGATGAACCGGGTATCGCTGTCGGATTTCAGAAAGACACGGCGTTCGGGAAACCTGCTTTCCAGAAACGCGTGGATTTTGATTGCCAGACGTGTTCGCACGCGCCCATCCCTGTGTTGTCCCCTCGCAAGTCCCCGGGATGTGAGTGGTACCGGGGCCTTGGCCCGTGTGAATACCGGCGTGGTGCCGATCGGGCAAGTTTCTTTACCAGATGAAGGGGAAGCGTGCCCATCGCGGTCCGGTTTCGGCGAAAAACCGCCGAAACCATGCGTTTGCATGGGGTATTCTGGCTAGATGCCGCGATCGCGCTGGGGTGTTTCCTCGGCCAGCGGCCAGTAGAAATCGGGCGGGAGCCCCGCCTCGGCGCGTTTTTCCTCGTTGAAGGGGGGCTTCAGCGCCCCGTGGAAATAGCGCCGGACAAGCGCGTGGAACGCGTCCTTGGGATCGGTATTCTCGCGCCCGCACAGGAAATGGAACCATTTCGAGCCATAGGCGACGTGACCCACTTCCTCGGCATAGATCACCTCGAGCGCGGCGACCGCCTGTACCAGCCCGGCCTTGCGGAAAATGTCGATCATCCCCGGTGTCACATCCAGCCCGCGCGCTTCGAGCACCATGGGCACCACCGCCAGCCGGCCCATCAGGTCCTCTGCCGTATCCTCAGCGGCGCGCCACATGCCGGCATGGGCCGGAAGGGCGCCATAAAAACTGCCGATATTCTCAAGAACATCGCAGACCATGTTGAAATGGCTGGATTCCTCGTCGGCACATTTCACCCAGTCGTCGTAGAAGCCAACCGGCATCGACACATGGCCGAACCGCGCGATGATGTCCCAATGAAGGTCGACCGCGTTCAGCTCGATATGCGCGACCGCATGCAACAGTGCGATGCGCCCGGCCTCGGACCCCGGACGCCTGCGGGGCACGTCGCGGGGGCTGAGCAGTTCGGGCCGCTCGGGCCGGGCGGGATGCAGCGGCGGGTGCGCAGTGCCCACCGCGATCGGTTCGGCCTCACCCTTGCGGGCGGCAAACCAGGCGGCGGCGTGGCGGCGCGACAGGGCGGTCTTGGCGCGGCCGTCGGCGGTGGTCAGCACCTCGACGGCCATTTCGGTCAGGGTCAGGCTCACAGGGCGCGCACCGCGTCCAGCACCTCGTCCACATGACCCGCGACCTTGACCTTGCGCCAGATGCGCGCGATCCGGCCCTCGGCGTCGATCAGAAAGGTCGACCGTTCGATCCCCATGGATTTCTTGCCATACATGTTCTTTTCCACCCACACGCCATAGCGTTCGCAAACATCGCTTTCGGCATCGGAAAGCAGCGGCGTGGTCAGCCCGTGCTTGGCGACGAATTTGTCATGTTTGGCAACAGTATCGCGCGAGATCCCCAGGACCTGGGCGCCGGCATCGGCAAAGGCCTGCAAATTATCGGAAAAGCCGATGGATTCCTTGGTGCAGCCCGGAGTATCATCGCGGGGATAGAAGAACAGAACAACCGCGCGACCGCGCAGGTCGGACAGGCTGATCTCGCCGCCGCCATCGCGGGGAAGCGTGAATTCGGGGGCAATATCTGTGACGTCGGGCATCTGGGCACTCCGGCTGGGTTTCATGACTAGGTTACGCGCATAATAGGTCGCGGCGGAGAAGTTGGAAGACATCGACAAGACCTCGGGCGGGGACAAACCCGGAAAACCACGCCGCAGCCGGCGTCGGGTGACGTTGCTGTGGGCGATGCGCGGCACCGTGCTGCTGGTGTTTCTGGCGGTCTTTTCCGGGTTGATGCTGTTGGGCCAGACCCTTCAGGCGCCACCCTGGCTGCAATCGCGGGTCGAGACGCGGCTGACCCAGGCGCTGGACGGGGTCAGCATCCGGTTTGGCGGCGTCTACTTCGTGATCAACAAAGGCTGGCGCCCGCGTCTGCGCCTGCGCGATCTCGAACTTTCCGATGCGGGTGGCCGGGTGATCGCCCGTCTTGCGGATGCCGAGGCCAGTCTGGCGATGCGGCCCTTGTTGCGCGGTCAGGTCCAGCCCAAGCGGATCGTGCTGAATGGCGCCTCGGCCACGCTGCGGCGCGATGCCCAGGGACAGTTCTCGCTGTCGCTGGGCGGGCAGGGTGGCGGTTCGGTGGGACAGGCGCCGACATTCGGAGAATTGCTGGAATCCTTCGATGCCGTGTTCCTGCATCCTCAGCTTGGCGCGCTCAGCTCGGTTGAGCTGACGGCAGTGTCGCTCGACTACGAAGATTTGCGTCAGGGGCGCGGCTGGACGCTGGATGGCGGCCAGGTTCTGGTTACCCGAGGTGGCGGTGACCTGCGCATCGCCACCGAGTTCTCGCTGCTCAGCGGGCGCGACTATGCCAGCCGGTTCGAGGCCAATTATACCAGCACGCTTGGTGAACCCTCGGCCAGTTTCGGTATTTCGATCGAGGATCTGGCCGCCGCCGATATCGCGGCCCAGGCGCCCGCGCTGGCCTGGTTGCAGGTGCTGGACGCGCCGATCTCGGGCGCGCTTCGCGGTGGGTTCGACGCGGCGGGTACGCTGACCCCGATTTCGGCCACGCTCCAGTTCGGGCGCGGGGCGCTGCAACCCAACCCGAACACGAGGCCGATTCCCTTCGCCTCGGCACGCACCTATTTTACCTATGACCCGGCCGAGCAGCGGCTGAGCTTTGCCGAGGTGGCGGTGGACAGCGCCTGGGGCGCGGCCCAGGCAGAGGGGGTCGCTTATCTCGATGGGGTCGAGCATGGGCGGCTCGACCGGCTGGTGGGACAGTTCGGCCTGCATGGTCTGCGAGTCAATCCCGCCGGGGTCTATCCTGAACCGCTGACCGTCGACCGGGCCGAGGTCGATTTCCAGATGACCCTCAACCCGTTCCGCCTGCGGATCGGGCGGATGGATGTGATCGACGATGGCCGGACGCTGCGGCTGGACGGGGATCTGGGGGCCGCGCCCGAGGGCTGGCAACTGGCCCTCGACGCGCAGCTGGACGCGATCACCCCGGCGCAGGTCCTGTCCTATTGGCCGGAAACCGTCGCGTCGAAACCGCGCGAATGGGTGACCGAGAACTTGGTCGAGGCGCAGCTGAGCGATCTTGACCTCGCGCTCAGGCTCCGGCCCGGGGCGCCGCCTGACCTCTATGCCGATTTCGACTTTGCCGAAGCGCAAATCCGCTATGCCAAGACGCTGCCGCCGTTGACCCAGGCGCGGGGCCAGGCCAGCCTGCTGGGGGGCCGTTTCGCGGTGACTGCCGATGCGGGCGTGGTGGTGACCGCCGAGGGGGGCGAGATCGACGCCACCGGCACCTCGTTCATCATTCCTGATATCGGCATTCGCAAATCGGCGCCGGGCATCGCCCGGATCTCGGCGAGCGGGCCGGTCACGGCCGCACTTTCGCTGTTGAACGAGCCGCCGCTCAGCATCCTCGACAAGGCCAACCTGCCCGTCGATCTGGCGCAGGGGCACACGCGCCTGTCGGGGACGTTGGCCTTGCCGCTCAAGGACAAGGTCACGATCGCCGATATGGAGTTCCACCTTGCCGGTGTGCTCGAAGGCGTGGCGAGCGAGGTGCTGGTGCCCGGCACGCCCGTTTCGGCGCCCCGACTGGAACTGACAGGGGACCAGACCAGGATCGCGCTGCAGGGTGCGGGTCTTTTCGGTACGGTCCCGGTGTCGATGCGCTGGCAGCAGCCGCTGGGACAGGGACAGCGCAGCAACTTGACCGGACGTATCGCCTTGACCCCAGATCTGGTGCGCGAGCAACGTCTGGGCCTGCCCGATGGCATGGTGACTGGGGCTGGCGAGGCGCAGTTCAGCCTTGGCATCGGCGGGGGCGAGCCGCTTCGGCTTGAAGCGCAATCGGATCTGGCGGGGGTGCGCCTGTCGCTGCCGGAGCTGGGCTGGTCGAAACCTCCCGGCAGCACGGGCCGGATGGCGCTGGTCGCGACACTTGGGCAGGGCGGGCAGGTCGAGGCAATCGAGGTAGATGCCGCCGGTTTGCGCATGCGGGGCAGTGTCGAGTTCAAGCCCGACCGCAGTTTCGAGCGCGCCCGTTTTACCTCGTTCGAGCTTGGAGACTGGTTGGCGGTGCCGGTCGAACTGATTGGGCGTGGCGCCGGGGCGGCGCCCGATATCGCGGTGCAGGGCGGCACGCTGGACCTGCGCCGCGCCCGGTTCGGGAGCGGTTCTTCGGTCGGGGACGGCGGTGGCGTGGCTCCGGCGGTGAACCTGGTTCTCGACCGGTTGCAGGTCTCCGACAGCATGACGCTGACCGGTATGCGTGGCAGTTTCTCTACCGGCGGCGGGCTGAACGGTCGGTTCACCGGGGCGCTGAACGGGCAGGTGCCGATCACGGGGCAGATGATCGGGCGCGGTGCCCGCAGTGCGGTGTTCCTTCAGGCCGAAGATGCCGGCGCGGTTTTTCGCGCTGCCGGGATCCTCGACCAGGCGCATGGTGGAAGCTTTCAACTGGCGCTTGAGCCGGTCGGCGCCGAAGGCAATTACGACGCCCAATTGCGGGTGCGCAACACGCGGGTACGTGACGCGCCTGCGATGGCGGCGCTCTTGAACGCGGTGTCGCTGGTGGGGCTGCTTGACGAAATGTCGGGACAGGGCATCCTGTTCGGCGAAATTGACGGCAGGATGCGGCTGACGCCCAGGACGCTGACGATTCTCGAAGGCAGCGCCGTCGGCCCGTCGATCGGGGTGTCGATCAACGGTACCGTGGATACGGAAAACCGGGTGCTTGACCTGCGTGGCGTGGTCTCGCCTATCTATCTGCTCAACTCCATCGGCAGCGTGCTGACCCGCAAGGGAGAGGGGCTGATCGGGTTCAACTATACCCTGACCGGGCCGATGCAACGTCCACAGGTGCTTGTTAATCCCCTGTCCGGGCTGACGCCCGGCTTTCTGCGCGACATGATCCGGGCGCCCGCGCCCAGCCTACCGGCGGTGCCCGAGGAAAACGCCGCCCCCGCGCCAGCCGCACCGGCGACCACGCCCGCCCCCGCGCCGCAACCTGCGCCCGCGCCGCGACCTGAGCCGTCGCACGGCGGGGATCGCTAGAGCGGTCGTCCGCTTGATCGGCGAATTGCCTGTGGTCAAAGCACGTGGCGCGCTCTATAGGCGCGGGCCATGAAGCTCAGCGATTTCGATTTCGACCTGCCCGACGACCTGATTGCCACGCGGCCCGCCCAGCCGCGATCCTCTGCGCGCCTGCTGGTGGCGCGGGGCGACGCGATCACCGATGCGGTGGTGCGCGATCTGCCCGACTGGCTGCGTCCGGGTGACCGGCTGGTGCTCAATGACACGCGGGTGATCCCCGCACGGCTGAGCGGCACCCGCCAGCGCCAGAGCGCGCAAGGGCCGGTCACGGCCCGGATCGAGGTCACCTTGCTGGAGCCGCGCGCCGATGGCGGCTGGAGCGCCCTGGCAAAACCTCTGCGCAAGTTGCGCGAAGGAGAAACCGTCAGCTTTTCCAGTGAGCTGTCGGCGGATGTCGAAGTGATCAAGGACGGGCAGACGCAACTGCGTTTCAACCTGACCGGCCCTGATTTCGATGCCGCGCTGGCCCAGGCGGGTGCGATGCCGTTGCCGCCCTATATCGCCGCCAAACGCGCCGCCGACGAGCAGGACAAGACCGATTACCAGACCGTCTGGGCCCGCCATTCCGGCGCGGTGGCAGCGCCCACCGCCTCGCTGCATTTCGACGAGGCGCTGCTGGCGGCGCTGGCCGCACACGGTGTTACCTTTACCCATGTTACCCTGCATGTGGGTGCGGGTACCTTCCTGCCGGTCAAGGTCGAGGACGTGACCACCCACAAGATGCATGCCGAATGGGGGCGGGTCAGTGCCGAGGCCGCGGCCGAGATCGCCGCCACCAAGGCGGCAGGCGGCCGGGTGATTCCGGTTGGCACCACCGCGCTGCGCCTGATCGAAAGCGCCGCGCGTGGCGGGCAGATCGCGCCCTGGGAGGGTGAGACCGATATTTTCATCTATCCCGGCTTCGAATTCCGCGTTGCCGACGGGTTGATGACCAATTTTCACCTGCCCAAGTCGACGCTGCTGATGCTGGTCTCGGCCCTGATGGGGCAGGATCGCATTCGCGAAATCTATGCCCATGCGGTGGCAAATCGCTATCGGTTCTTCTCTTATGGGGATGCGTCGCTTTTGCTGCCGGGCTAGGCGATAACGGATGAGACCCGGACCCGTTTGTCATGGACAAGCAGAGGTTCGACCCTTGATACTTTGGGCTGAGCGCCCGCAACCGCACAAAGGCAATCACGATGCTTCAGGTTCTTTCCAGCGCATGGGCGCTGCTTTTGGGCATTGGCCTGTTGATGGTGGGCAACGGTCTGCAAGGCACCCTCTTGGGTGTGCGGGGCGAGATCGAGGGGTTTTCCACCTTCGAGATGTCGTTGGTGATGTCGGCCTATTTCGTCGGTTTCCTGGGCGGCTCGCGCATGGCGCCCGAGATGATCCGCCGGGTCGGGCATGTGCGGGTGTTCGCGGCGCTGGCCTCGTTCATCTCGGCTGTGATGATCCTCTATCCTGCTTTTGCAAATACCTATGTCTGGATGCTGGGGCGGGTGATCATCGGCTTCTGTTTTTCGGGCGTTTATGTCACTGCTGAAAGCTGGCTGAACAACGCCGCCGACAACACCAACCGGGGCAAGGCGTTGTCGCTTTACATGATCGTGCAGATGACCGGTATCATCGTGGCCCAGGGGCTGATCCAGGTGGGCGACCCGGGCGGTTACGAGGCGTTCATCATCGCCTCGATCGTGGTTTCGATCTCGTTTGGTCCGATTCTGCTGTCGATCTCGCCGACGCCGGCCTTTGACAGCACCAAACCGATGAGCCTGAAGGCACTGATGCAGACATCTCCGCTGGGCTGTGTCGGCATGTTCCTGCTGGGCGGCGTGTTCTCGGCCCAGTTCGGGATGAGCGCGGTCTATGCCGCCAATGTCGGTCTGACGCTGTCGCAACTGTCGATCTTTGTCGCCACCTTCTATGTGGGCGCGCTGGTGGTGCAGTATCCGCTGGGCTGGCTGTCGGACCGGATGGACCGGCGGGTGCTGATCCTGTTTGTCGCGCTGGTCGGCGGCGGCGGTGCGATGCTGGGCGCGGTGATGGGTGGCCAGTTCGAATTCCTGCTGCTGGCGGCGCTGATCATCGGTGGGCTGTCCAACCCGCTCTATTCGCTGCTGATCGCCTATACCAACGACTATCTCGACTATGACGACATGCCGGCGGCCTCGGGCGGGTTGGTGTTCATCAACGGGCTGGGGGCGATTGCCGGTCCGGTCACCACCGGTTGGCTGATGTCGGACGGGGTGTTCGGCCCGCCGGGCTTCTTCTTCTTCATCGCATCGCTGATGTTCGCGACCGCCGCCTATGCCGCGTATCGCGCGACTCAGCGCCCCTCGACCCCGGTCGAGGAGACCAGTTCCATGGCCTACATGTATCCAACCGCCTCGCCGGTGGCGATCGAGATGGCGCAAGAAGTGGCATTCGAGGCCGATCAGGAGGCAGAAGAGCAGAAATAGGCGATTTTTCCCCTTGCTTCATGACGCATTGTTGCAAATCGTTACTGTTACAGAATTGTAAAAAGGCGTTTAATCCCCAGTAACCTGGGGACAAAAGGAGAGTGGAGACAGACCGATGGTCGGCCCCGAAGACGTATTGAAGTTCTGGCTGGACGAAGTGGGTCCCGCCGGATGGTATGCCCAGGACGAGGCGTTGGACGCCCGGATCAGGGACAAGTTCCAGCCCACATGGGAAGCAGCCGCAGAGGGCAGGTTCTCGCTGTGGCTCACCTATCCCAGCGGGGTTCTGGCCTATATCATCCTCACCGATCAGTTCCCCCGCAACATGTTCCGCGGCTCGGGTCAGGCCTTTGCCACCGACCGGGCGGCGCTGATTGCCGCCAAATGCGCGGTGGACAAGGGCTGGGATCTGAAGATCGACGAACCGGCGCGGCAATTCTTCTATCTGCCGATGATGCATTCCGAAAACCTGTGCGATCAGGAACGCTGTGTGCGGCTGATGTGCCAGCGGATGCCCGAATCAGGTGCATCGAACCTGTTGCATGCGCGCGCCCATCGCGAGGTGATCCGCAAGTTCGGTCGGTTCCCCTATCGCAATCAGGCGCTTGACCGGGCCAGCACCCAGAGCGAGGCCGACTATGTCTCGCATGGCGGTTATGGCGCCACAGTGCAGCAATTGCAGCGCAAGGCGAGCTAGGTTCAGGCGCCGTCCGACGCCGGCTTGCAGCCGCGAAGGTCCGAAAGTCCGCGTACCAGACGGTCGGCAGCGGTCTCGAAGGCGCGATCCAGCAATTGATCGGGCAGGGTGGCCAGATTGGCCATCCGCGCCTGCATCCCGTCAAGGCGCGTTTCCAGCGCATCGAGGCGGTTATTAAGCCGCTCTGCCGCCTCTGTGCCCTGTGCGGCGCCCAGATCGGCGCGGAGGCCGGAAAGCTCGGCCCGAACCCCGGCGACCTCATCCCGCAACGGTGCCAGCTCGGCGATCCCGGCGGAAACGCGCTCACTTACCGTGTCCACGGTCGCCATCATCCGCCAGCCCAGGAACAGGCAAAGCGCCACCAGGATCAGCGTTGCATTCAGAAATGCCAGAAACAGGTCCTTGAGGGTTTTCTTCACGTCCGCTCTCCACATCGCCGGTCCTGCCCTCGGTTCTAGCGCAAAGACAGGTGCCGGTATAGGCTGGCATGGCGGGTGTATCGCCGCTGTCCCTGCGTCACATTTGTCGCGGAGGAGGACTGTTGATGTGTGCAAAAAATTAGTTTAATGGTAAACTAGTTTTCAGAGCGGGTCTGGCCGAGGGAAGAACATGGCTGAAAAATCCTATGACGTGATTGTAATCGGTGCCGGACCGGGGGGCTATGTGGCTGCCATCCGCGCGGCGCAGCTGGGGCTCAAGACCTGTGTGGTCGAGCGCGAGCATCTCGGCGGCATCTGCCTCAACTGGGGCTGCATCCCGACCAAGGCGCTGTTGCGCTCGTCCGAAGTGTTCCACCTGATGGAGCGCGCCAAGGAATTCGGGCTGAAGGCCGACAATATCGGCTATGACCTCGACGCGGTGGTGAAACGCTCGCGCGGGGTGGCCAAGCAGCTTTCGGGTGGCATCGGCCATCTGATGAAGAAGAACAAGATTGATGTGGTGATGGGAGAGGCGACGATCCCGGCCAAGGGTAAGGTCTCGGTCAAGACCGACAAGGGCACCCAGGACCTGACCGCCAGGAATATCGTCTTGGCCACCGGAGCCCGTGCGCGCGAACTGCCGGGGCTCGAGGCGGATGGCGATCTGGTCTGGACCTACAAGCACGCGCTGCAACCGGTGCGGATGCCCAAGAAACTGCTGGTGATCGGCTCGGGCGCCATCGGCATCGAATTCGCCAGCTTCTACAACACGTTGGGCGCCGACACGACCGTGGTCGAGGTGATGGACCGCGTGCTGCCGGTCGAAGACGCCGAAATCAGCGCCTTTGCCAAGAAGAGCTTTGTCAAGCAAGGCATGAAGATCATGGAGAAATCCATGGTCAAGCAGCTGGACCGCGCCAAGGGAAAGGTCACTGCCCATATCGAGACCGGCGGCAAGGTCGAGAAACTGGAATTCGACACCGTGATCTCTGCCGTGGGTATCGTCGGCAATGTGGAAAATCTCGGGCTCGAAGCGCTGGGGGTCAAGATCGACCGCAGCCATGTGGTGACCGACGCCTATTGCCGGACCGGGGTCGAGGGGCTGTATGCCATCGGCGATATCGCCGGCGCGCCCTGGCTGGCGCACAAGGCCAGCCACGAGGGCGTGATGGTGGCCGAGCTGATCGCGGGCAAACATGCCCACCCGGTCAAACCCGAAAGCATCGCAGGCTGCACCTATTGCCACCCGCAGGTGGCATCGGTCGGCTATACCGAGGCCAAGGCCAAGGAGCTGGGATACGACATCAAGGTCGGCCGCTTCCCCTTTATCGGCAACGGCAAGGCGATTGCACTGGGTGAGGCCGAAGGCATGGTCAAGACCATCTTCGACGCCAAGACCGGCGAACTGCTGGGCGCTCATATGGTCGGGGCCGAGGTGACCGAGATGATCCAGGGCTATGTGGTGGGACGCCAGCTGGAGACCACCGAAGAGGACCTGATGCACACGGTCTTCCCGCACCCGACGCTGAGCGAGATGATGCACGAAAGCGTTCTGGACGCTTACGGTCGCGTCATTCATATGTAAGATCAGTCGTTTCTGTGGAAGATATAACCCTTGCCCAGCGTTGCCGGGCGAGGGTTTTTCTTACTCGACCACCACCGTGCGGCGGGCCAGGATACGCGCGTCCGCGACGGTCGAGACATAGCGCAGCTCGTAGGTGCCGGGCGTGTCCGGGGCCTGCACCTGCACCGTCGCACCATCGCTGGCATAGGCATAACCGAGATAGTCCAGCACGCCCGCCTCCGGGGTGACAAAGGTAACATAGTCCCCGTCATAGGCCGGGCCGGTATGACTCATCGCCACCAAGCTGCCCGCCGCCACCCGGTCAGGCGCTTCCAGCGTCACGCTCAGGTCAGTCACCGTGATGGGCTGGCTCACGGCCACCGAACTGTCCTGACCCACCACATAGCGCAGCTGATATGCGCCGGGTTCCAGCGGCATCCGCAGCCCCACGGGGTTGCCGTCGCGCACATAGGCATAGGTCAGGTAATCGTTGCCATCGCTGCTGGCGTCCAGCTTGGCCACGGTCAGGAAATCCTCGTCAAAGCCGCCGCCCGACCATTCCACCTGCACCAGACTGCCCGCCGGGGCAGTGCCTGGTGCATCCAGAGAGAAACTGCGCTCGCTCACCGTGATCGGCAGGCGGGCCAGCGTCTGGATCCCGTCCGCCAGCACATAGCGGATCTCATATTCGCCCGGTTCCACTGGCAGGCGCAGCGGCAGCGGGTTGCCCTTGGCGGTATATTCAAAGGTCAGATAGCTGGCGTCGTTCGCCCCCACCGGACCGGCGGTCAGATAATCGCCCTCGCCATCCGGGCCGGTCCAGGTCACCTCGACCATGCCGCCCGCCATCCCACTGGCAGGCGCCGAGAGGGTGGCGGCGGGCAGCGTTTCGGCAAAGACGATCTCGACCCCCTCGCGCCCGCCGGGTTTCAGGGTGACCCGGCGTTCCTCGACTGTCTCATCCGACAGGCGCAGGGCGCGGACCAGGTAAGTGCCGGGGGGCAGCTCGGCCTCGCCGCTCATCCCCTGGGTCGCATCCATGGCCTGTGCGCCATCTTCGGTGAACACTTCCCATACCACTTCCACCTCGCGAAAGGTGCTGCCATAGGACTCGGTCGCGGAATAGATCAGCCGGGCGGGGCCGGGCGCGGGGTCAGGCTTTACCGTGGCGGCGGCGGTCAGGGCGGCACCCAACTCGTCAGCGTTCGAGGCGCTGTAAAAGGTGCCGCCGGTCTGGTCCGCCAGGCATTGCATCTGCGCCAGCGCCTGCGGATCGTCGATATCGAACCCCACGACATGGGCGGTGAAATCGACGCCCGCCGCCTCCAGCGCGGCAGCGGTGGCGCAGGGATCGGCGTCACAGGTCTCGACCCCGTCCGAGACCAGGATCACGGTGGCCTTCTCCTCGGTATAGCGCAGCGCTTCGGCAGCCTGCCGCACCGCCTCGAGCATCGGCGTCTTGCCCTTGGGCTTCAGCCCCTGCACAGCGCCGGTGATGGCCGCCCGGTTGCCGGGTGCGGGGGGCACCAGCGTTTCGATATCCGCACAGTCGCCCTTGCGCCGGTGACCGTAAACGGTCAGCCCCAGTGGCTGTTCGGCGGGAAGATTGCCAAGCAGGTCATTTACCACGTCGCGGGCTATGTCGATCTTGGCCTTGCCCTCGATCTGCCCCCACATCGAGCCGGACCCGTCGAGAACCAGAATGGCCGAAGGGTGCTCCTGGGCGGCAAGGGGGGCGGAAAGGCACAGCGTCAACGCGGTCAGTCCAATTCTTTTCATTCAAAACCTCGTCTACAAAGCGAATTTTCCACGCGAAATTCCGTCGCACTGCGGCAGATTACGATCTGTCGGGCGGGTCGAAAGGGGAAAAACGCAGCCCTCCGGCGCTTTTGTGCGATGCGTGGAGCAATAGCGTCTGGACGGGCCGCGTAGGGGCTGCTTACCTGTCCCGGACAACAGGAGGAACGCGTGGCCAGTCTGAACCGTATCGCAATGGCACGGTCGAGCCGCCGGATGATCCGTGACCTAGGCCCCGAGGGGTTGGAGGTTGCCGAGATTTCGGGAAAATGGGGGCAGCAGTTCCCGTTCCGCAGCTATCGCCGCTTCATCTATCCCGAATACGACATATGTGCCGGGCCCTATTGCGACGAGGCCGGGGAGATCGAGCAATTCGACCTGATTCTGGCCAATCAGGTCTGGGAACATCTGGACCGGCCTTATGAGGCGACGCTGAACGTGCTGGAAATGCTGCGACCGGGCGGGCATTTCTGGCTGGCGGTGCCGTTCTTTGTTCCGTTTCACGCGGCGCCCATGGACAATTCGCGCTGGTCGGCGCGGGGCTTGCGGAATTTCCTGATTGAATGCGGCTTTGCCGAGGGTGAGATTAGGGCCGAGCAATGGGGCAATCGCCATGCGGCCTTGCGCAATCTCGAAACGCCCTGGCCCCCGGAATACCGTCCCGAGACCGATCCGCTGGACAACGATCCGAATTTTCCGATCTGCGCCTGGGCGATTGCCCGCAAGACCTGACGCCTGTCAGGCGCGCTCGATCCGGCCGCCCGCGCGGGCCCAATGTCCGAGACCGCCCAGATTATGGACTTCGGGATAACCCAGGCCCAGCAACAGCTTACGCGCCCGGGCCGAACGTCCGCCCGAGGCGCAATAGACCGCGATCCGCGCCGCATCCTTCAGGCGCGGCTCGAACTCCGGATGGCGGCGGTCGGCTCTGTCCGACAGGCGCATCAGCGGGATGTGCAGGGCGCCGGCGGCCTTGCCGGTGGCGGCCAGTTCCCCCGCCTCGCGCACGTCGATCAGCAGCAGGTCACCGCGGTTGGCCGCGTCGACCGCCTCGCTGACGCTGAGTCCCGACGGGGCGTGTTTGCGGAAAAAGAACATCTGGAACCTGTCCGAGTGGTTGCGGGTTTCGCCAATTTAACATTCAATACATTGAATGCAACGCCAAAACCTTTGCATCTGACATTTGTTCCCTTTACGTTCCGTTAATCGGGTTGGAGACTCACGGCGCTTCGCCTATCTCTGTGGCATTGGGTCCGAGGGCAGTTCATGGCTGAGCAGAAGTTCATCGAGGTACGCGGCGCGCGCGAGCATAATCTCAAAGGGATCGACGTGGATATTCCGCGCGATCAGTTGGTGGTGATCACCGGCCTTTCCGGCTCGGGCAAGTCGAGCCTGGCCTTTGACACGATCTATGCCGAAGGGCAGCGACGCTATGTCGAAAGCCTGTCGGCCTATGCGCGCCAGTTTCTGGACATGATGGAAAAGCCGGATGTGGACCATATCAGCGGTCTTTCCCCGGCGATTTCCATCGAGCAGAAGACCACCTCGAAAAACCCCCGCTCGACCGTGGGTACGGTGACCGAGATCTATGACTATATGCGGCTGTTGTTCGCGCGCGCGGGCACGCCCTATAGCCCGGCCACCGGTCAGCCCATCGAGGCGCAGCAGGTGCAGGACATGGTCGACCGGATCATGGCGATGGAGGAGGGCACGCGCGGCTATCTGCTGGCCCCCATCGTGCGCGACCGCAAGGGCGAATACCGCAAGGAATTCCTGGAACTGCGCAAGCAGGGCTTTCAGCGGGTCAAGGTCGACGGCCAGTTCTATGAGCTGGACGAACCGCCGACGCTCGACAAGAAGTTCCGCCACGATATCGACGTGGTGGTCGACCGCATCGTGGTGCGCGAGGGGCTGGAGACCCGGCTGGCCGACAGCCTGCGCACCGCGCTCGATCTCGCCTCGGGCATCGCGATTCTAGAGACCGCGCCCAGCGAGGGCGAGCCCGAGCGCATCACCTTTTCGGAAAACTTTGCTTGTCCGGTCTCGGGCTTCACCATCCCCGAGATCGAACCCCGCCTGTTCTCGTTCAACGCGCCTTATGGCGCCTGTCCCAAATGCGACGGCCTGGGGGTCGAGCTGTTCTTTGACGAACGCCTCGTGGTGCCAGACCAGAGCCTCAAAGTCTATGACGGCGCGCTGGCGCCCTGGCGTAAGGGCAAGTCGCCCTATTTCCTGCAAACCATCGAGGCCATCGCCCGCCATTACCAGTTCGACAAGAACACCCCGTGGAAGGATCTGCCCGAGAAGGTGCAGCAGGTGTTCCTGCGCGGCTCCGGCGACGAGGAAATCCAGTTCCGCTATGACGAGGGCGGCCGCGTCTATCAGGTCACCCGCAGTTTCGAAGGCGTCATTCCCAACATGGAGCGCCGCTATCGCGAGACCGACAGCAACTGGATCCGCGAAGAGTTCGAGCAATACCAGAACAACCGGCCCTGCGGTGCCTGCGGTGGCTTCCGGCTGAAACCCGAGGCGCTGGCGGTCAAGATCGCGGGTCTGCATGTGGGTCAGGTGGTGCAGATGTCGATCAAGGAGGCTTATGCCTGGATCGACACCGCGCCCGCTGCGCTGAGCGCCCAGAAAAACGAGATCGCCCGGGCCATCCTCAAGGAAATCCGCGAGCGGCTTGGTTTCTTGAATAACGTTGGATTGGAATATCTTACGCTGTCACGTTCAAGTGGCACGTTGTCGGGCGGCGAAAGCCAGCGCATCCGATTGGCCAGCCAGATCGGTTCCGGCCTCACCGGTGTGCTCTATGTGCTTGACGAGCCGTCCATCGGTTTGCACCAGCGTGACAATGACCGCCTGCTGACGACGCTCAAGAACCTGCGGGATCAGGGCAATACGGTGATCGTGGTCGAACATGATGAGGAAGCGATCCGCGAGGCCGATTACGTCTTTGATATCGGCCCCGGTGCGGGCGTGCATGGCGGGCAGGTGGTCAGCCACGGCACGCCCGCCCAGATCGCCGCCGATGCGGCCTCGGTCACCGGGCAATACCTGTCGGGCAGCCGCGAGATATCGGTCCCGGCCGAGCGCCGCCCGGGCAACGGCAAAAAGCTGACGGTGGTCAAGGCGACGGGCAACAACCTGCGCGAGGTCACCGCAGATTTCCCGCTGGGCAAATTCGTCTGTGTCACCGGTGTTTCCGGCGGAGGTAAATCGACGCTGACCATTGAGACCCTGTTCAAGACCGCCAGCATGCGCCTCAACGGCGCCCGTCAGACGCCCGCGCCCTGCGAAACCATCAAGGGGCTCGAGTTCCTCGACAAGGTGATCGACATCGACCAGCGCCCCATCGGGCGCACCCCGCGGTCAAACCCCGCCACCTATACCGGCGCCTTCACGCCCATCCGCGACTGGTTCGCGGGCTTGCCCGAGGCCAAGGCGCGCGGCTATAAGCCGGGGCGGTTCAGCTTCAACGTCAAGGGTGGCCGGTGTGAGGCCTGCCAGGGCGACGGCGTCATCAAGATCGAGATGCACTTCCTACCCGACGTCTATGTCACCTGCGAAACCTGCAAGGGCGCGCGCTATAACCGCGAGACGCTGGAGGTGAAGTTCAAAGGGAAGAGCATCGCCGATGTGCTTGATATGACTGTGGAAGACGCGCAGGAGTTCTTCAAGGCGGTGCCGTCGATCCGCGAAAAGATGGACGCGCTGTCGCGCGTCGGTCTCGGCTATATCAAGGTCGGCCAGCAGGCCACGACGCTTTCGGGCGGCGAGGCGCAGCGGGTGAAGCTCAGCAAGGAACTCAGCCGCCGCTCGACCGGGCGCACGCTCTATATTCTCGATGAACCCACCACCGGCCTGCATTTCGAGGATGTGCGCAAACTGCTCGAAGTGCTGCATGAGCTGGTCGAACAGGGCAACACGGTGGTGGTGATCGAACACAATCTGGACGTGGTAAAAACCGCCGACTGGATCATCGACATCGGCCCCGAAGGCGGCGATGGCGGCGGCATGATCGTGGCCGAGGGCACGCCCGAGGATGTGGCCGCAAGCGAGCGCAGCCACACCGGGCGCTACCTGAAACCGATGCTCAACCCCGAAAGAGTGGCGGCGGAATAACCGCCGCTACCCCGGGTGCGCTCAGGCAGGATGCGCCCGCGCCTGCCGTGCCAGCAGCAGCGGCACCAGGAACAGGGCCAGAAACCCGCTGTTCATCACCACGTTGAACGCGGCCCCGGCCAGCACCGATCCGGCGCTGTCGATCACGAACCAGGCCAGCACCCCGCGCAGGATGATCCGCCCGCCAGTCTCGGCGTCGCGGGCATAGACGTCGCGCACCACCTGCCAGATCATCACGCCCAGCCCGACCAGCAAACCGCCGCTGATCGAGGTCATCAACCGCACGGCGGCGCTGTCCAGCCGGTCTGCCCCGTCCAGCGGCAATATGGCAAGGTCCAGGAACATTTCGAAGGGCGCGCGCTGGTCCAGCGCGATGGTGGCGAACATCGCCAGCCCGAACAGCGCGCTGACAACAGCGGCGAGCGACAACAGGCGGGTGGCGCGATCATGGGTCATCTCAACTCTCCATTTCTGATGCTGGGGTCAGCCTGCCACCACACATCGCGGCAAAACAATTACCTGAGGGGTAAGTGAAATCCGCACCCGATCCCCTATGCTGGGACAAGCGGAGGGCAGGGATGACGGATACATTCGGAGTTGTACTACGGGAATGGCGCCAGTTGCGCCGGATGAGCCAGATGGATCTGGGCCTCTCCGCCGGGGTCTCGCCCCGCCACATCTCGTTTCTGGAAACCGGGCGTGCCCGACCCAGCCGGGGCATGGTGCTGCGGCTCTGTGACGAGCTGGAGGTGCCCGGCAGCGCCCGCAACCGCTGGCTCACATCGGCGGGGCTGGCGCCTGCCTATCACAACCGGGCAGGTGATGCGCCCGAAATGGCGCCGCTGACGCAGGCGGTGGACTGGATGCTGTCCCGCCACGCGCCCTATCCAGCGATGGCGGTAGACCGGCACTGGTGCCTCAAGGCGATGAACCACCCTGCCCAGGCGATGTTTGCCGCCACCGGGCTGGGGGCGGGGGACAGTCTGATCGACGCGCTTCTGGACAATCCCGCGCTGGCGGCAGCGCTGGAGAACCGGGCCGAGATCGAACGGCTGAGCCTGACGCGCCTGCGCACCGAGCTTGCGCATTTTGGGCAGGACCCGGTGCTGGAACAGGCGGTGGCCCGGTTGGCGGAACGGGTCGCGCAACAGCCGGGCGCCGTCGATGCTCCGATGCCCGCCGTGATCCCGGCGCGTTACAGGCTGGGGGCGGCGGCGCTTTCCTTCTTCACCACGATCACCCAGTTCGGCGCCACTGGCGACATCGCCATGTCCGAACTCAGGATCGAGATGTTCTTTCCCGCCGATGACGCCACCCGGCACGCGGTACAGGTGCTCTGGGGGAATGCAACGCCCGGAGATTGAGACACCGAGCCATTGCGCTATGCTTTGACCGGGGATCAGAGGAGGACGACAATGCGCAAGTTGCAGACCCAGGGCGTACATCACATCACCCTGACCGGCGCCGACCGGCAGAGCACCATCGACTTCTGGGAGGGGGTACTGGGCATGCCCTTCGTGTTCGACCAACCCAATCTCGACAATCCGGACGAGGGCCATGTCTATTTCGACCCCGGCGACGGGCGCCTGATCACCGTCTTCACCAACGAGACGCGCAAGGGAACGCCCGACCGCACGCCTACCGATCCGGGCTGCGTGCATCACATCGCCTTCAACGTGTCACAGGCCACGTTCTGGCAGGCGGTTGAACGTCTGGACGAGCGCGGCATCGAGCATTCCGGCCCGCGCGACCGGGGGTTTATGGATTCGATCTATTTCAAGGATCCGCTGGGTCTGTTGATCGAACTGGCCAGCTATCGGTTCGACCCGCCGGTGGGTTGCACCCATGCCGATGTGCTGATCCGCGCGCACCGGATCCGGGTGGCGCGCGGTGACTACAATATCGACCGCATCCATCTGGCCGATGCAATCGAGGCGCTGGTGAGCGACCGGCAGGATAGCCTGTCCAAGGATCGGGGGCCGAAAAACCCCTGGTAAGTACGGGGGTGGGAAGTCAACTTCCTTGCTGACACCGCCACATTTGGCGGTCCATGATGCTTGCGACCCTTCCCGAGTTGAAAGGACGCCTGATGGCAACGCGGAAACGGCCCAACATCCTGCTGGTTATGGCCGATCAGATGACGCCCTTCATGCTCGAGGCCTGCGGTGGCACCGGTGCCCGCACCCGGCATCTGAGCCGACTGGCCGACCGCGCGGTGCAGTTCACCAATGCCTATACGCCCAGCCCGATCTGTGTGCCGGCCCGATCCTGTTTCATGACTGGGCTGTATACCTCGACCACCGGTTGCTACGACAACGGCGATCCCTATCACAGTTTCCTTCCCACCTTTGCCCATTACCTGACCAATGCGGGCTATGAAACGGTGCTGTCGGGCAAGATGCATTTCATCGGCGCCGACCAGTTGCACGGATTCCAGCGGCGCCTGAACCCCGATATCTACCCTTCGGGGTTCCTGTGGTCCTATCCGCTGCCGCCCGAAGGGGACGCCTCTTTCCAGGCCTTTGATTTCACGCCGCAATACCTGGCTGAGAATATCGGACCCGGCTGGTCGAAAGAGCTGCAAATTGACGAGGAGACCCAGTTCCGGGCGCTGGAATACCTGCGCCACGCCCCGGACAGGCCCTGGATGCTGACCGTCTCCTTTACCAACCCGCATCCGCCCTATGTGGTGCCGCGCCCCTATTGGGAGATGTACAAGGACGCCGACATCCCGCTGCCGGACTATCCGGGTGACATGGACGCGCGGTATTCCGATTTCGATCACGCGCTGCGGCGCTGGCACGGCCTGCATCAGCGCGGCCACGAGATTCGCGACCCCCGGAACCTGATCGCCATGCGGCGCGGCTTTGCGGCGCTGGCTCATTATGTCGACGACAAGATCGGTGCGTTGCTCGAGGTGCTGGACGAGACCGGCCAGCGCGACGAGACGGTGATCATCGTCACTTCGGATCATGGCGAGATGCTGGGCGAAAAGGGGCTGATCCAGAAACGCAGCCTCTATGAATGGTCGGCACGCATCCCGCTGATCATCGACCTGCCCGGCGCGGCACCCAGCCGGATCGACACGCCGGTGTCGCTGCTGGACCTGCCCGCCACGCTGATCGAGTTGGCCGGTCAGACACCGGTCGCGCCGCTCGAGGGACGATCCCTGCTGGGCGCGGTGCGGGGGCAGGGGCTGGATACCGTACCCATAGTTTCGGAGTACCATGGCGAGGGCATCATGCGGCCCAGTTTCATGGTGCGGCTGGGCGACTGGAAATATCATTATTGCCATGGTTCGGCGCGGCAGCTCTACAATCTGGCCGAGGACCCGGGCGAATGGCACAACCGGGCCGGAGAGCCGGACCTTGCCGAAACCGAGGCGCGGCTTGACCGGGTGATCACCGGCGGCAGTTTCGATCTGGAGCGGATCGCGCGCGAGGTCTGGGAGCGGCTGCCGCTCAAACAGGTGGTCAACGCCGCCATGCAGCGCAACGGCACCGCCTGGGATTATCGTCCCGACCCGGATACGGGCCGGAACTATGTGCGCTCGTGACGCTCAGTTCAGGATGTCGGCCACAGCACCGATCAGGTTCAGCACCTTGTGGGTGTCGCGATCGACCTGATACACATAGTCGCCCGCCCGAACGTAATAGCCATTCTGCTTCAGACCATAGCGATACGGGTTGTCGATCCAGACATAATCCCCGTCGATACGGTCGCCGATGCCATAGCGCGCCTTCAACTGTCCGGGCGGCACACAGGGCACCGCCTTCTTCGCCAGGCCCGGCGGACAGTGCACCGCGTTGGCCGGGTTGGCCGAGCGGGTCACCTTGACCTTGTTCTCGCCCTTCTGGGCGCCCTTGCCATTCCCATTGCCATTTCCGGCCAGCACCGGTGCGGCTGACAGGGCCAGGCTCAGGACAAGCAATCCCGGGAGTATCCGTTTCATGCGTTTACCTTCCGATTGCGTCCGGCGACTGGCCGGATCTGGGAAATAGATGAGGTCAAAACGGGTTTTGTGCAAATCGATACGCGAAAACCCGCCGGCAGGGGTGCCGAGGGGTCTGGCTTCTTTCTGGTGAGAAATACTCCCGGGGTGAATTGGCCGCAGGCCAAGAGGGGCGGCGCCCCTTATCCCCGTGTGCGTTTCTCGAACCGGGGCAGCATGGCGCTGAAATCCATGCCCTTGCCATCCTCTTCCTCGACGAACCGGGCGTATAGCGCCTCGGCCAGCTGACCCATCGGCGTATCCGCATCGGCGCTGCCGGCGGCCTGCTGGCTCAGCCGCAGATCCTTGAGCATCAGTTCGGCGGCGAAACCGGGCTTGTAATCGTTGTCGGCGGGCGATTGCGGCCCCACTCCCGGTGCCGGGCAATAGGCGTTCATCGTCCAGCTATAGCCCGACGAGGTCGAAACCACGTCGAACATTTTCTGCCGGTCCAGCCCCAGCTTGTCGGCCAGCGCAAAGGCCTCGCAAGTGGCGATCATGGTCACGCCCAGGATCATGTTGTTGCAGATCTTGGCGGCCTGTCCGGCGCCTGCATCGCCGCAATGAACGGCCTTCTGCCCCATGATGTCAAACAGAGGCTTGGCCTTTTCAAAGGCCGCCTCCGAGCCGCCCGCCATGAAGGTCAGCGTGCCCGCCGCCGCACCACCGATCCCGCCCGAGACCGGCGCGTCGACCGCCAGGAGCCCAGCCGCCTCGGCATCAGCCGCCACCGCGCGGGCGCTGTCCACATCGACGGTCGAACAATCGACCAGCGCCGCGCCAGCCGTCATCGCCGGGATCACTTCGGCCGCGACCGCGCGCAGGATCTGGCCGTTGGGCAGCATGGTTACCACCACATCGGCACCGCGCGCGGCCTCGGCCGCGCTGGCCGCGCGGGTCACGCCCGCCACCTCGACCGGCGCCATGTCAAAGCCGGTCACTTCGTGACCGGCCTTGGCCAGATTGGCCGCCATCGGCGCCCCCATATTGCCCAGACCGATGAAACCGATTTTCATGCCTATTCCTCCTCGAATGTCAGCGCCTCGGCGCCCAGCGGCTGCAACATGGCCGAAACCGCCACCGCGGGCACCGTCAGATCGGCATATTGCCAGCGCGGATTGCGATCCTTGTCGATGATCTGAGCGCGGATCCCTTCCAGGAAATCGCCCTTGTCCATCGCACGATAGGTGAAGCGGTATTCCAGCTCCAGCGCCTTGCGGATGCTCAGCGTCGCGCCGCGAAGCCGGTGCAGCATCTCCACCGTGCAGGCCATGGACAGCGGCGAATTCCGCTCGAGGCCGGCGAGAATTTTCGACGAAAATTCTCCGCCATCGCCTTTGAGCGAGGTCAGGATATCCCCCAACGTCTCGCCGCCGAAATGGCGGTCGATCTCCGCCTGCATGGCGCGCAACTCGCCCGGGGGCGGTGTCTGCGTATGCGAGGCCAGCACAGCCGGATCGCCCGAGGCCTCGAGCATCTCGATCAGCCCCCCCCAGTCACCCATCGGAATGAAAAGATCGGCAAACCCGGCATGGATCGCGTCATCCGGCCCCATCCGCCCGGCGGTGGTGCCCAGGTATTCGCCCAGCCGCCCCGGCGCCAGCGCCAGCATCAGCGTGCCGCCCACATCCGGAACCAGCCCGATGCCGCATTCGGGCATCGCGATCTTGCTGCTTTCGCCCACCACCCGGTGCGAGCCGTGACAGCCGATGCCGACTCCACCACCCATGGTGAAGCCCTGCATGAAGCTCACCACCGGCTTTGGATACTCGAAAATCATCGCATTCATGCGATACTCGTCGCGCCAGAAGGTGCGACCATAGCCGTAATCGCCCTTGGTGCCGGTGTCATACAGCTCGGCAATGTCACCCCCGGCGCAGAACGCCTTGTCGCCCTCGGCGTCGATGATCACCAGCGCGACATCATCGTCCTCGCGCCAGTTCCTGAGCGCCGCGTCGATCGCCATGCACATGTCATAGCTCATCGCGTTCAGCGCCTGCGGGCGGGTCAGGGTGATCCGCCCGGCGCGTCCCGTGACCCGGATGTCGATATCTGCCATCTGATCCTCAGCGGTTGGCCAGCATGTGGCGGGCGACAATCACCCGCATGATCTCGTTGGTGCCTTCCAGGATCTGGTGCACCCGCAGGTCACGCACCAGCTTCTCGATGCCGTAATCGGCAAGATAGCCGTAACCGCCATGTAGTTGCAGGCACTGATCCACCACTTTGGAACCGGTCTCGGTGACGAATTTCTTGGCCATGGCGCAGAACTTGGTGGCATCGGGCGCCTTGTTGTCCAGCTTCCACGCCGCCTGGCGCAGGAAGGTGCGCGCGGCCTGCAATTCGATCTCCATATCCGCCAGCCGGAATTGCAGCGCCTGGAACTGGTCGATGGATTTGCCAAAGGCCTTGCGCTCGCCCATGTATTGCAGCGTCATGTTCAACGCCGTCTGCGCCGCGCCCAGGCTGCACGAGGCGATATTGAGCCGCCCGCCATCCAGCCCCATCATCGCGTATTTGAACCCGTCGCCCTCGACGCCGACCAGGTTGCCCGCGGGCACCTTGCAATCATCGAACTGCACCTGGGCGGTGGGCTGGCTCTTCCACCCCATCTTCTGCTCCAGCGCGCCAAAGCTCAGGCCGGGCGTGCCATCCTCGACATAGACGGTCGAGATGCCCTTGGGCCCGTCCTCGCCGGTGCGTACCATGCAGACATAAGCATCTGAATAGCCGCCGCCCGAGATGAAGGCCTTGGTGCCGTTGAGCACATAGCCCTCGTTGGTCTTCTCCGCCCGCGTCTTCAGCGCCGCCGCGTCCGAGCCGGACCCCGGTTCGGTCAGGCAATAGCTCAGCACCGTGTTGAGCGACAGAACATCGGGCATCACCCGCGCCTTCAACTCGTCGCTGGCGAAATTGTCCAGCATCTTGGCGCACATGTTGTGGATCGACAGAAAGGCCGCGACCGAAGGGCAGGCCATGCTCAGCGCCTCGAACACCAGGGTGGCATCCAGCCGGCTCAACCCGGCGCCGCCGGCCTCCTCGGAGACGTAAAGCCCGCCAAAACCCAGCTCGCCCACCTGCGGCCACAGGTCCTTGGGAATGGTGCCCTCGGCCTCCCATTGCCGGGCATAAGGCGCGATATTGTCCTGGCCGAATGCGTGGGCCATGTCGAAGATCGCGGTCTGTTCCTCGGTCAGTGCAAAATCCATGACGTTTCCTCCATCGGCAGGACAGCAGAATTGAACAGTTGTTTATTTCTTACCGCCGCGCCGGTATCCGATCAAGCGTCAATGCCGCAAATACCCTATGCAGAAATGCAAAGCGCGCCGCCCTAAGCACTTTCACTTTGCCTTAAATACTCCGGGGTGAATTGGCCGCAAGCCAAGAGGGGCAGCGCCCCTCCGACTATAAATCCGCGTGGAACTCCTCGATCAGGTGGCGCACAACGGCACGCCCCGCATCCTCGCCCCGGGCCAGCGCCTCGGCATGGACCCGGCGTTGTCGGGTGGCCGAATTGCCATGTTCGGCGATCTGGCGCAGCCGGGCGATCTCGGGCAGGGTGCCGAGAGCCTCGGCATCTTCCGACAGCATGCCCATCAGCTCGTCCATCAGCACCGTCATCGGCTTGAGCGAGCGGTCGCCGAAATCGATCAGCCCTTCGCCCACGCCATAGCGCTGCGCGCGCCAGCGGTTCTCGCCCACCAGAAACCGGTCGTAATGGCGCCAGCGCAGGTTGCGCGCCTTCAACCGGCACAGCATCCGCATCAGCGCCTGGTTCATCGCCGCCAGCGACAGCGCATGTTCCAGCCGGGGCTGAACATCCATGATCCGCGTCTCCAGCGTCGGGAACCGGTGTGAGGGGCGCAGGTCCCACCAGATCTTGGTAGTGTCCTCGATTACCCCCAGTTCGACCAGAATGCCCGTGGTGCGTTCATACTCCGCCCAACTTGCAAATGTGGGCGGCAGGCCCGTGCGCGGCAGGTTGTCGAAGATGGTCAGCCGGTAAGAGGACAGACCGGTATCCTCTCCGTTCCAGAAGGGGGACGAGGCCGACAGCGCCAGCAGATGCGGCAGGAAATAGCTGAGCTGTGGCATCAGATCGGCGCGTAGTGATTTGTCCTCGACCCCGATATGCACATGCATGCCACAGATCAGCATCCGCCGCGCCACCCCGCCCAACGCATGTTGCAGCGCGTCGTAGCGTTCCTTGCGAGTGTGGTGCTGGTCCTTCCAACTGGCGAACGGGTGGCAGGAGACCGCGATCGGGGTCAGGTTATGCTCGGCCGCCCGTTTTGAGACGCAGGCGCGCAGACGTTTCAGATCGTCGCGCGCGGCGGCAATGGTGGCATGGGGGCGGGTGCCGACCTCGATCTGGCATTGCAGGAATTCCGGGCTGACCTGGCCTTCGCAATCGGCCTGACAGGCTTCCATCAGCGCCTCGGGCGCCTCGGCCAGATGCAGGCTGTCGCGGTCGACCAGCAGATATTCCTCTTCGATGCCGAGTGTGAATTCTTTTTGCATGACCCCTCCACTGCCGGTTTCAGACCAGTGAACAGGCAACAGGTGGCTTTGCCAAGCAGGAATGGCGTTGGCCTGACGCGCCGGGACGGGTAAGGAACGGGCCGGGACAGGCTGACAGAGCGGGGCAACGGGATGAAGAAACGCAGATTTCCACGGACAAATGCATGGTTGTCACGCTGGGGCGTGGCGCTGAGCGATGCGCGCGAGGCGCAGGCGGAACAGGTCCGGCTGGCCGATTTCGAGGCGCGCGGCGGGCTGGAGACGGCGGCCTATGCGCTGAGCCCCGGGATGCGGACCTTCGATCTGGCACCGCTGATCGAGGATTACGCGCAGCATGCCGACGCGCTGGCGGCCCTGCACGACCCGACGCGCAACCAGACCGGATATCGCAGCGGCAACGGCTATTACGACACCCCCGATGCCGAAGCGCTGTACCTGATGATCCGCCGCTATCAGCCGCGCCGGGTGATCGAGGTGGGCTGCGGCAACTCGACCCGGATCACGCGGCAGGCGGTGCTGGATGGCGGGCTGGAGACCGAGATCACCGCGATCGACCCCTGGCCGCGCGCCGAAATCGCGGGCGTGGTCGACCACTTCGAACAGGCCCGTCTGGAAGAGGTGGACCCGGCGCTATTCGCCGGGCTCGAGGCCGACGATGTGCTGTTCATCGATTCAAGCCATCAGGTACGGATGAGCAATGATGTGGCACATCTGTTCTGTCGCATCATCCCGGCGCTGGCGCCGGGCGTGGTCATTCATGTGCACGATGTGTTCCTGCCCTATGAATATCCCAAGCGCTTCTTTTACGACTGCCCGTCCTGGGGCGAGCAATATGTGTTGCATGCGCTGTTGCAGTCAGGCGGCTACGAGTTGCTCTGGCCCGGCTACTATCTACAACGGGCGCGTCCCGATGCGGTCGAGGCGCTGCCGTTTCTGGCCCAGGGCCGGGCGCAGTCGCTGTGGATCCGCAAGCTCTAGGATTTGGCGCCCGGCTGTTAGCAAAAGGCGCGCGCGGTGCGCGCACGCTTTTGTATTGCGCTCGGGCCGCGCAGGCCCCGGGGCGCTGCCCCGGACCCCGGGATATTTGCGGCAAGAGGAAAGGGTCAGAGCAGGCGGACCTGGGTGCCGACCTGGACCAACTCGTAAAGTTCCTCGACATGCTGGTTGTAGAGGCCGATGCAGCCCGAGGAGCTTTGCCGTCCGATCTTGCGGGTATCATGGGTGCCATGCACCAGATAGGCGGGCCAGGTCAGATACATGGCGCGGGTGCCCAGCGGGTTGCCGACCTCGCCGCCCTCGATCCGGATCGGCAGGGTCGGGTCACGCTCGCGCATCGATGCGGTGGGCGTCCAACTGGGATTGACCGTCTTGCGCACCACCTCGGTATAGCCGCGGCGGGTCAGCTCCTCGGTCATCGGGACCGAGGATGGATAGAGCTTGTAACTGCCATCGGCGCCCCAGTAATGTACTGCCCGGCTGGTGATATCGGCCAGCAGGCAGCCGACGCCGAGTTTTTCGAAATGGTCCTGCCAGTTCTGCTGCGCGAAAGAGGAGATGTTGCGCCGGACGGGCACCTGATCGCGAATTGCGGTCTCGGTTGTCGGGAAAGCGTCGGTCGACTGCGCGCGGGCGAGTGCGGGCGCGGCAAGGGCTGCCGCGGCACCGAGAAGGGTTGCACGGCGGGTCATGCGGGTGGTGGACATGTGAAACTCCGGTTTTCCTGCCTGATTAGCCATAGGATATATTGCTGCAATCGGTGCAATGGAAAAGGGGGAAACCTGTATCCGATTGTGTCGAAACGCGGCTGCTCACGCGTTTGTCATAAGTCGAGAGCGACAGGAAGGGGGTCCTGCGCTGGAAGGTTGGCCGAGGCCGCCTGAGCGGGGCCGTGACGCGCCGAACGCGACCGTCCAGAGGTGGAAACGCCCCGGTCCGCAGGGGCCGGGGCGTTCCTTGTCCGGGCTTATTCCATCACGGGGATGGAGAATTCGCCGCCTTCCTTGATGCCCGAGGGCCAGCGGGCGGTGACGGTCTTGGTCCGGGTATAGAACTTGAACGCGTCGGGGCCGTGCTGGTTCAGGTCGCCAAAGGCGGATTTCTTCCAGCCGCCGAAGGTGTGATAGGCCAGCGGCACCGGGATCGGCACGTTGACGCCGACCATGCCGATATTGATCCGGTTGGCGAAATCGCGCGCGGCGTCGCCGTCGCGGGTAAAGATCGCTGTGCCGTTGCCGTATTCGTGGTCCATGGCAAGGCCAAGCGCCTCTTCATAGCTCTTGGCGCGCACGGTGCTGAGGACCGGGCCAAAGATCTCTTTCTTGTAGATGTCCATGTCGGGGGTGACATGGTCAAAGAGATGCGGGCCGACAAAGAAGCCGTCCTCGTAGCCCTGCAGGCTGAAATCGCGGCCATCGACCACCAGCTTGGCGCCCTGTTCCACGCCCGAGTTCACCAGGCGCAGGATGTTCTCCTTGGCGGCGGCGGTGACAACGGGGCCGTAGTCGACATCCTTACCGGCGGTATAGGGGCCGACTTTCAGTTTTTCGATGCGGGGCACCAGTTTCTCGATCAGGCGGTCGGCGGTCTCATCGCCCACCGGCACGGCAACCGAAATGGCCATGCAGCGTTCGCCCGCGGCGCCGTAACCGGCGCCCACCAGCGCGTCGGCGGCCTGGTCCATATCGGCGTCGGGCATGATGATCATGTGGTTCTTGGCGCCGCCGAAGCATTGCACGCGCTTGCCCTGGGCGCAGCCGGTGCCATAGATGTATTCGGCGATCGGGGTCGAGCCGACAAAGCCCACCGACTGGATCACAGGGTTGTACAGGATCGCGTCCACCGCTTCCTTGTCGCCGTTGACGACCTGAAGGATGCCCTTGGGCAGTCCGGCCTCTTCCATCAGTTCGGCCAGCATCAGCGGCACCGACGGGTCACGCTCGGACGGTTTCAGGATGAAGGCGTTGCCGCAGGCGATGGCGGGCGCGAACATCCACATCGGGATCATGGCGGGGAAGTTGAACGGAGTGATACCAGCGGTGACGCCCAGCGGCTGGCGCATGGAATACATATCGATGCCGGGGCCGGCGCTGTCGGTGAACTCGCCCTTCAGCATGTGGGGGGCACCGATGCAGTATTCCACCACTTCCAGCCCGCGCTGCACGTCGCCTGCGGCGTCGGGCAGGGTCTTGCCGTGCTCGCGGCTCAGCGCCTCGGCCAGCTTGTCCATGTCGCGGTTCAGAAGGTCGACGAATTTCATCATCACCCGCGCCCGGCGCTGCGGGTTGACGGCGGCCCAGGCGGGCTGGGCGGCAGCGGCGATTTCAACCGCGCGGGCCATTTCCTCGGTCGAGGCGAGCGGGCACTTGGCTTGCACTTCGCCGGTGGCGGGGTTGAAGACATCGGCAAAGCGGCCCGAGGTGCCTTTGACATGTTCGCCGTTGATATAGTGGGTCAGTTCCTGCATGGGATCTCCTCCGGGTTGGTTGGCGGCACTTTAGGCTTGCGAAAATCCCGAGAAAAGAGGCAAGATTTCAAAAGCGTTTTGCAAGAATGCAACGACGAGGGCGGGATGGATCCACATTGGGACGATATGAAGGTGTTTCTGGCGGTTGCGCGCGAGGAGAGCCTGTCGGGCGCGGGACGCCAGCTGAAGCTTGATCCGGCCACCGTCGGGCGCCGCATCGCCCGGCTGGAAGCCGCCTATGATACACCGCTGTTTGCCAAATCGCCGCAGGGTTACACGCTGACCGCGGCGGGTGAGCGGCTGCTGTCGCATGGCGAACAGGCCGAGGCGGCGATGCGCAGCGCCTCGGAGGCGCTGGCCGGCACCACCGAGGGGCTGACCGGTCAGATCCGCATCGGTGCGCCCGATGGCAGCGCCAACTACCTTTTGCCGCAGGTCTGCGCCCAGATCAGCGACGAGAATCCGGAACTGGATATCCAGATCCTCGCCCTGCCGCGTGTCATCAACCTGTCGCGGCGCGAAGCGGACATGGCCGTCACCGTCAGCGCGCCCACGGCGGGGCATCTGCTGGTGCAGAGGATCACCGATTACCGGCTGCATATGGTGGCCTCGCGTCGCTACCTGCGCACGCATCCCCCCATCGAGACGCTGGCCGACCTGCGCGGTCACCGGATGATCGGCTATATCCCCGACATGATCTTTGATCGCGAACTGGATTACCTCAACGATATCGGGATCGAGCGGGTGGCACTGGCCTCGAATTCGGTTTCGGTGCAACTGCGCCAGGCGGGGCACGGGTCGGGCATCTGCGTGGCGCATGATTTCACCCTGCCGTTCCATGGCAATCTGCGGCGCATCCTGACCGATCAGGTCAGTCTGACGCGCTCTTTCTATCTGGTCCGGCATCAGGGCGACCAGCGCAGCGAGCGGCTAAACCGCTTTGCCGAGGCGCTGACGCGTGGGATCCGCGACGAGGTAGCACGGCTTGAGGCTGACGCCACATCTTGACAGGGCGGCGCAATGGCGCAACGCTTTTGAATATGAAGAGATATTTCGGAGGTGTTGCATATGCTCGTTCAGGCCATTCTCAAGTCCAAGGCCAGTGACGGGGTCGTGACCGTCAGCGCCGCGGCCACCGTGGCAGAGGCCGCCGCGATTCTGGCAGAGAAGCGTATCGGCACCGTGGTCGTCTCGGACGATGGCGAAACGGCGCTGGGGATCCTCTCCGAGCGTGATATCGTGCGCGAACTGGCCGCCAGTGGCAGCGGTTGTTTGAGCGAAACGGTCAGCGCCTACATGACCAAGGATCTGGTGACATGTGGCCGTGATTCCAAGGTACAGGATGTGCTGACCCAGATGACCGAGCGCCGCTTCCGCCACATGCCCGTGGTCGAAGAGGGCAAGCTGGTCGGCCTGGTCACTCTTGGCGACGTGGTCAAGGCGCAACTGGCTGAACTGGCGATGGAGAAGAACGCCCTCGAAGGCATGATCATGGGCCACTAATCGCAAACAGCGCTTTGCCGCAGGTTGGAATGCTTGCACCTGCGGCAGAGATATGTTTGCTTGCGCAGCAAGATTATTGCGCAGGAGGCCCCGATGCGAGTGGGTTTGTATCCCGGAACCTTTGACCCGATCACTCTGGGTCACGTCGATATCATCCGTCGCGCCGCTGCGCTGGTGGACAAGCTGGTGATCGGTGTGGCGATCAATCGCGACAAGGGGCCGCTGTTCACGCTTGAAGAACGGGTCGCGATGATCGAGGCGGAATGTGCCGCGCTCAGCGCCGAGACCGGCACCGAGATCGTCGCACATCCGTTCGAGAATCTGTTGATCGACTGTGCACGCGACGTGGGCGCCCAGATCATCGTGCGCGGCCTGCGCGCGGTGGCCGATTTCGAATATGAGTTCCAGATGGTCGGCATGAACCGCGCGCTGGACGACAGTGTCGAGACCGTGTTCCTGATGGCCGATGCCCGCCGTCAAGCGATTGCCTCGAAACTGGTGAAGGAAATCGCGCGGCTGGGGGGCGACGTGTCGAAATTCGTGCCACCTAGGGTCAACGATGCCCTCAAGGAGCGGTTGGGAAGGGCGTAAGCGTTCCGCCTGCTGCGGTTTTTTCCTGATGACTTGATACGAAATGGCCGCAACCGGGCCAAACGGGTATCCGGATCGCATGGCGGTCCGGCGAGCGCCCTATCGCCAGAAGGCCAGCCATTCGAGCAACTCGAACAGTTTCTTGCCCAGAAACAGCATATGCTCGGTGCCGAACATCGCAAAATCCAGCATGACCGTGCCCAGCAGGATGACACCCAGCCAAATGGAGATCTGATTTGTCATGATGTCCCGGCTCCGACAGAAACGCCCGCCCAGATAACCTGAGCGGGCGCCTTGTCTCAAGAGGGTCAGCGGAAATCAGCCCAGACGGCCCATCGCCACTGCCACATCGGCCATACGCACCGAGAAGCCCCATTCGTTGTCATACCAGGCCAGCACGCGCACCATGCGGTTTTCCACCACGCGGGTCTGGTCGGGGGCAAAGATCGAGCTTTCGGGCGTGTGGTTGAAATCGGTCGAGACCAGCGGCGCGGGCTCGTAACCCAACACGCCTTTCATCGGGCCGCTGGCTGCGGCCTCAACAGCGGCGTTCACCTCGTCGGCGGTCACGTCGCGCCCCGCACGGAAGGTCAGGTCGACAGCCGAGACATTCGGCGTCGGCACCCGGATCGCCGATCCGTCCAGCCGGCCCTTGAGGTTCGGCAGCACCTCACCCAGCGCCTTTGCAGCTCCGGTCGAGGTGGGGATCATCGACATGGCGGCGGCACGGGCGCGATAGAGGTCCTTGTGGCGGCGGTCCAGCGTCGGCTGGTCGCCGGTATAGGCGTGGATCGTGGTCATGATGCCGTGCTCGATGCCGAAGGCCTCGTCCAGCACCTTGGCCAGCGGCGCCAGGCAGTTGGTGGTGCAGGACCCGTTCGAGATCATGGTGTCGTCGGCGGTCAGCTGGTCGTCATTGACGCCGAACACGATGGTCTTGTCCACGTTCTTGCCTGGGGCGGACAGCAGTACCTTCTTGGCGCCGCGCTCCAGATGCACCTTGGCCTTTTCGCCATCGTTGAACTTGCCGGTGCATTCCAGCACCACGTCGCAGCCCGACCAGTCCAGCTCGTTCAGGTCATAGGTCGAGAACATCTGCATGTCGCCCCGGCCCAGGTTCATGGTGCCTTCGCCGATGCTGACCTCGCCCGGGAAACGGCCATGCACGCTGTCATATTTGATCAGATGGGCGGCGGTCTCCAGCGGGCCGGTGGCGTTGACCTTGATCACCTCGATATCGTCGCGGCCCGAGGCTGCGATATGGGACAGGGTGCAACGACCGATGCGGCCAAAACCGTTGATACCAACCTTGATCGTCATTGTGAAACTCCGGCAGACGTGAATTTGTCCCGCCATATAGACGGCACTGTCGCGCTCAGAAAGGGCAAAACCGATTTATTTTGAAGGTGTTAGCGCAAACTTGCCCCGGTTGCGCTAACGCTTGCGCCACGCGGCTGTTAGGGTAGGTTGACCAGAACGCGGGCAGGATGAAAGGAAGCGGGCATGAGCGGATTGCTGGCCCTTCTCGATGATGTGGCGGGAATTGCCAAGGTCGCGGCGGCCTCGGTCGACGATGTGGCGGCGCAGGCGGCCAAGGCGGGCGCCAAGGCGGCGGGCGCGGTGATCGACGATGCGGCGGTGACGCCGAAATACGTACACGGCTTTGCCCCCGCGCGCGAATTGCCGATCATCTGGAAGATCGCGCGTGGCTCGATCCGCAACAAGCTGCTGATCCTGTTGCCTGCCGCGCTGCTGTTGGCGAATTTCGCCCCCTGGCTGATCGCGCCGCTGTTGATGCTGGGCGGGGCCTATCTGTGTTTCGAAGGCGCGGAGAAGGTCTATCACGCGCTTGTGCCGCATGACACCAGTCATGTGTTCAAGGAGGACGAGCCGGGCGACCCCCTGCATCTGGAGGAGGAAAAGGCCGCCGGGGCCATCAAGACCGATTTCATCCTCTCGGCCGAGATCATGACGATCATCCTGGCCGCCATTCCCGAAAGCGGTTTCTGGATGGAGGCGGCGACGCTTGCGGTGGCCGGGATCGGCATCACCGTGGCGGTCTATGGTTCGGTTGCGCTGATCGTCAAGGCGGATGATGTCGGGCTATATCTGGCTGAAAACGGGCGGCTTGGCCCCACCCGCGCCTTTGGTCGGGGGCTGGTGCGCGGGATGCCGGGCTTCATGCATCTGCTGACCGTGGTGGGCACGGCGGCGATGCTGTGGGTGGGCGGTTCGATCGTCATCCACGGGATGGAGGAGCTGGGCTTTGGCTGGCTCGGCCACCATATCCACGACCTGGCCTATGCTGCCGGACATGCGGTGCCTGAAAGCTGGACCGGCGCGGTGGAATGGATCACCAAGGCGGCGTTGGACGGGGTCTTGGGTCTGGCGCTGGGGTTTGTGCTGATCCCGCTGGCCACCCGCCTGATCGCGCCGCTCTGGCGGATGCTCACCGGCAAGGGATTGGATGCCAAGGGGCACTGAGTGCCCCTTGGACAGGGGTCAGACCATATCCTCGCCCGCCATGATCCGGGCATAGATCTCGGGGTCGGTGATCCCTTCGGAGCCGATCAGCAGCACCCGGGCGCTGTCATCCAGCCCCAGACTGTCGCTCAGCGCCGCATCGCTGCGGGCAGCGATGAGCGCGGCCAGCCCGGCCACCGCGCTTTCGCCGGCTTCGACGACCGGGTCGCCGCCCAGCGGATGCGCCAGCAGCCGAACGGTAGGCGCCACCAGCGTATCGGGGATGGTCAGGTAATCACGGGCCTCCTCTGCCAGGATCTCCCACGCCAGCGGCGAGGGTTCGCCGCAGGACAGGCCCGCCATGATGGTCTCTTCGGCGATTTCGACCGCGGTGACCGCCCCGGCGCACGCGCTTTCATAGAGACAGGCGGCGCGGTCGGGTTCGACAACAACGACACGCGGCGCCGCATCGCCCCAATGCTGCACCAGCGCGGCGGTCACCCCGGCGGCCAGCCCGCCGACACCGCCCTGAAGAAAGACATGGGTCGGCGCCCGGTCCATCTCGCGGCAGATCTCGCGCACCATCACGCCATAGCCCGCCATCACGTCGCGCGGCGGATCGGTATAACCCGGCCACGAGGTGTCGGAGACCACGAACCAGCCATGCGCCTCGGCCTCGTCCTTGGCCATGCGGACCGAGGCGTCGTAATCGCCGTCGATGCGGATCACCTCGGCGCCCAGATCGCGCATCGCTTGCGCGCGGCCTTCGCTGACCTCGGCATGGATATAGATGCGGCAGGGTGCGCCAAATCGCTGACAGCCCCAGGCCAGCGAGCGGCCGTGGTTGCCATCGGTCGCCGAGACCAGCGTGATCCCGGCCACCGCGTCGCGATGCTTGCCCGCGCGGATATCGGCCAATTCGACCTGAGCGCCGGTGCGGCGGGCGATCTCGCGTTGCAGCACGCCCAGGGCTGCATAGGCACCGCCAAGCGCCTTGAAACTGCCCAGGCCGAACCGCGGGCCTTCGTGCTTGTAGCGGATCTCATCGACGCCGATCGCCTGGGCCAGCGCCGACAGCGCCACCAGCGGAGTAGGGGCGTAACCGTCCCATTGGGTAATCTCACCCTCGGCGGCGTCGAAATCCTGTGGCGACAGCACCCGGTGGGCGGCATCCCCCCCGGTGGGAGAACACGAGACGTGGCCCAGATGGGCGGCGGGCAGAAGGTCTTTCATTTTCAGTCCTTTCTTTGCGGCAGCCGGTCCCGCACCAGTGCCGCCCAGAAGGCGGCGCCGATCGGCAGCAGCGCGTCGTTGAAATCGTAATCCGAGGCATGCAGAGGCTGGGCATGGGCACCCTCGGTCCCGTTGCCCATCAGCAGGAAACAGCCGGGCACAGCGGCGTTGAAATGGGCGAAATCCTCGGAGAAACTCATCGGTTCGCGGTTGCCCTCGGCCTCCAGCCCAGCCGCGCGGGCGGCGCGGCAAACCGCCTGTGCCGGTTCTGGCGCGTTGATCGTCTCGACGAACTGGGTGTCGAAGTCGACCGCGACGCGAACCCCATGCGCCGCCGTTACGCCGCGCGCGATCTGCTCCATGAAACGCTGGATATCGGCGCGGTCCTGGGGCGCGCGGGCGCGAAAATCGCCCTTGAGCGTGGCATGACCCGGCAGCACGTTGCGCTGGCCATCGGTCAGGAACTCGGTCACCGAGATCACGGCGCCCGATGCCGGTGCCAGCTTGCGCGCGACTACGGTTTGCAGCGCGGTCACCATTTCGGCCCCCACGGTGATCGCATCGACCCCGGCCTGCGGCATCGAGGCATGGCCGCCCTGTCCGGTGATGTCGATCTGGAACAGCGTCTCGCTGTTGCAGATCAGGCCGGGCCGGGTCGAGACATGGCCAAGGGGGGCGCCGGGCAGGTTGTGGATGGCATAGACCTCGTCGATAGGGAAACGCTCCAGCACGCCCTCGTCGATCATGGCGCGCGCGCCCAGCCCGTGCTCTTCGGCGGGCTGGAACAGGAACACCACGGTGCCGTCGAAATCGGCGGCGCGCGCCAGCTCCTCGGCGGCGCCCAGCAACATGGTCATATGCCCGTCATGGCCGCAGGCATGCATCACGCCGGGGATGGTCGAGACATGGTCATGGCTGGCGGTTTCGGTGATCGGCAGCGCGTCCATGTCGGCGCGCAGCCCGATGGCGCGATTGCCGCTGCCCGCACGCAGCACGCCGACCACGCCGGCGCCCTCGTGCACCTCGATCCCGAGATCGCGCAGATGTGCCGCTACCACTGACTTGGTCCGGGTCTCGGCCAGGCCAAGCTCGGGGTGGCGGTGCAGGTCGTGCCTGAGGTGCGTCAGCCGCGCGGCGAAATCCATCCTGTCGACTCCGGTTGGGGTTCTGACGCAGGATAGGCGGAATCTGTGCGTGTGTTACATCGTGCTTCGCAGGATGCTGCTAAATTTTTTGCGCGTCTTGGCCGATGGTGATCTGGATTTTGCGTTTTCAGATCCGCGAGAGCAGGTCACGCAGGACCGCGCCATAGCGGCGGGCGATTGCGTCCTCTGCCACATGCCGGCCCGCGCGCACCTGATGGCGCCCCGCCGACCAAAGGTCGGTCACCACCCGGTCACCGGCGGCAAAGATCAGACCGTCCAGCAATTGCTCCGGTTCCAGCCCGCAAAGCGCGGGCGCGTCGCTGTCGACGGCGACCAGATCGGCCAGTGCGCCGGGGGCGATCTCTCCGGCCCGGCGATCCAGCGCACGGGCGCCGCCGCGCAAGGCCCCCAGAAAAAGCGCTGCGCCGGTCGATCCCTCAGCACCGGCCAGCACATTGCGCTCGCGGTCACGCAGGCGCTGGGAATATTCCAGCAGCCGCAATTCTTCGGTCAAGGATATCAACACGTTGGAATCCGATCCTACACCAAATGCGCCGCCCGCCTCGAGATAGGGCACCCCGTTGAAGATGCCGTCGCCCAGATTGGCCTCGGTGATCGGGCACAGGCCCGCAACGGCGCCGGTGGACGCCATGGCGCGGGTTTCGGCATCGCTCATATGGGTGGCGTGGATCAGGCACCAGCGCGGCCCGACCGCCGCATTGTTCAGCAGCCAGTCGACCGGGCGGGCGCCATAGGCGGCCTCGATCTCTTCGACCTCGCGGGTCTGTTCGGCGATGTGGATATGCACCGGCCCGTCCGGGTGGCGTACCGCGACCTCGGCCAGATCGGCGGCGGACACCGCGCGCAGCGAATGCGGCGCAATGCCGACACGGGCGTCGGCGGGCAGGGTGCCTGCATGGGCGCGGGCGCCATCGACCAGGGTGCAATAGGCGTCAAGGTCGTTGCCAAAGCGCAATTGCCCGCCCGCCAGCGCCCGCCCATCGGCGCCGCCATGGGTATAGAGGACCGGGAGCAAGGTCAGCCCAATGCCGGTTTCCGCCGCCGCCTGCACGATCCGGGCCGACATTTCGGCCCTGTCGTCATAGGGCCCGCCGCCGGGGCGGTGGTGCAGGTAGTGGAACTCGCCCACCGCCGCATAACCCGCCTTTTGCATCTCGACAAAGGTCTGGGCGGCAATCGCGGCCACATGCTCGGGCGTGAGCCGGTCGAGAAAGCGGTACATCAGCTCGCGCCAGGTCCAGAAGCTTTCGCGCCCCCGGCTGCGATACTCGGTCATTCCCGCCATTGCCCGCTGAAAGCTGTGGCTGTGAAGGTTGCCTAGCGCGGGCAACAGCGTGTCGACCCGCACATCGCCCGGCAGCGGCGCGCTGTCCGGTTCCACCGAGGCGATATGCAGCCCGTCAAGGGTGACGCGGGCATTCGACAGCCAGCCCTTGGGGCCAAGCAGGCGGTTGGCGAAAACAGTCATCCGTGCGCGCCCTAGTTGCCCAGGATACCCGGCAGGCGCAGCCCGTGTTGGCGGGCGCAGTCGAGCGCGGTCTCATAGCCCGCATCGGCATGGCGCCAGACGCCGCTGGCCGGATCGTTCCACAGCACCCGTTCCAGCCGGCGGGCTGCCTCGGGGGTGCCATCGGCGACAACCACCATGCCCGCATGTTGGGAAAAGCCCATGCCGACGCCGCCGCCGTGATGCAGGCTGACCCATGTGGCGCCTGAGGCGGTGTTGACCAGCGCGTTCAGCAGCGGCCAGTCGCTGACCGCGTCCGAGCCGTCGCGCATCGCCTCGGTCTCGCGGTTGGGCGAGGCGACCGAGCCACTGTCGAGGTGATCGCGCCCGATCACCACCGGGGCCTTCAACTCGCCGCTGGCCACCATCTCGTTAAAGGCAAGGCCAGCCCTGTGCCGGTCGCCAAGGCCGATCCAGCAAATGCGCGCGGGCAGGCCCTGAAAGGCGATGCGTTCCTGCGCCATGTCCAGCCAGTTGTGCAGATGGGTATTGTCGGGAAACAACTCTTTCATCTTGGCGTCGGTCTTCAGGATATCCTCGGGGTCGCCCGACAGGGCGCACCAGCGGAACGGGCCGATGCCCTTGCAGAACAAGGGGCGGATATAGGCGGGCACAAAACCGGGAAAGGCAAAGGCGTTTTCCAGCCCCTCATCCTGTGCCACCTGGCGGATGTTGTTGCCGTAATCCAGCGTCGGCACGCCTGCGTTCCAGAAATCGACCATCGCGGCCACGTGCTGTTTCATCGAGGCGCGGGCGGCCTTTTCCACCGCCTTGGGGTCGCTCTCGCGCTTGTCCTTCCACTGGGCCATGGTCCAGCCCAGCGGCAGATAGCCGTTGATCGGGTCATGGGCGCTGGTCTGGTCGGTGACGATATCGGGGCGCAGGCCGCCCGCCTGCATGCGGGCGTAGATCTCGGGGAAAATCTCAGCGGCATTGCCCAGCAGGCCCACCGATTTCGCCTCGCCCGCCTTGGTCCAGCGGTCGATCATGGCCAGCGCCTCGTCCAGCGTTTCGGCCTTTTCATCCAGGTACCTGGTGCGCAGGCGGAAGTCGATGCTGTCGGGGTTGCATTCGACCGCCAGACAGCACGCGCCTGCAAAGACGGCGGCCAGCGGCTGGGCGCCGCCCATGCCCCCCAGACCCCCGGTCAGGATCCACTTCCCGGTCAGGTCGCCGCCGTAATGCTGGCGCCCGGCCTCGGCAAAGGTCTCGTACGTGCCCTGAACGATGCCCTGCGTGCCGATATAGATCCAGGACCCGGCGGTCATCTGGCCGTACATCATCAGGCCCTTCTTATCGAGCGCGTTGAAATGATCCCAGTTGGCCCAATGCGGCACCAGGTTGGAGTTGGCGATCAGCACGCGGGGCGCGTCGGCATGGGTGCGCACCACCGCGACCGGCTTGCCCGACTGCACCACTAGCGTCTCGTCGGATTCGAGGTCTTTCAGCGTGGCAACGATAGTGTCGAAATCGCTCCACGTGCGGGCGGCGCGGCCGATGCCGCCATAAACCACCAGCTCATGCGGGTTCTCGGCCACATCCGGGTGCAGGTTGTTCATCAGCATCCGCATCGCGGCCTCGGTCTGCCAGCTCTTTGCGGTCCGCTCAGGCCCGGTGGGCGGATAGACGTCGCGGGTGTTCTTGCGGTCAAGCATGATCAGGCTCCTATGGGCTGTTCAGGCGCCCGGACAGCGCCAGTGTTTCGAGTTGGGTCAGGATTTCGGCCAGCACGGGGCGCAGGCGGTCGGCGCGCTTGGGTCGATAGGTCCAGGGCGCGGCCTCGTCCATATAGGCGCGCTGCGCGGTCTCCATCTGGATGGCATGCTGGCCGACTTCGGGCCGCCCATAATGGCGGGTGGTCCAGCCGCCCTTGAAGCGGCCATTCAGAACGGTCTGATCCGGGTCCGCTACGCGGCAGGTGTCATAGGTCGCAGCCTCGATCTCGGGGGCGCAGGTGATGCCGTTGTTGGTGCCGATATTGAATACCGGCAGGGTGCCCGGGAAGAGGAACGGAATGTCGGACCGGATCGAGTGGCAATCATAGAGCACCGCCACCCCGTGCCGGTCGCGGGCGCGCTCCAACGCCTCGGCCAGTGCGGCGTGATAGGGGGCGTGATAGGTGGCGCGGCGTTCTGCGATCTCGTCGGCATCGGGGGCTTGCCCCGGCAGCCAGATATCATGGCCGTCAAAATCGGTGGTGGGGCAGAGCGTGGTGGTGTTCTGCCCCGGATAGAGCGAGACGCCTGCAGGGTCGCGATTGGCGTCGATCACATAGCGATGCACGCTGGATTTAACGATGGTCGCGCCGGGCAGCAGATCGGCATAGAGCCGGTCGATATGCCAGTCGGTATCGCTCAACCCCTGGCCGCGCGGGTTCAGCCGGGCGTGGATCGCATCGGGCACAAAGGTACCGCCATGCGGCATGCCCAGCACCACCGGGCCATCGCCCCGGATCACCTCGACCGGCGTCATGGCCGCAGCCCGCCCATGTCGATCCCCACCACATCGAGCAGCGCACCGGCGCCGACCAGCCGCGCCGCCGTTTCGATATCGGGCGCCATGTAACGGTCCTCCGCCAGCCGGGGCACGTCGGCGCGCAGCCGCGTCACTGCCGCTTGCAGCGCGGTGCTGGTCTGCAAGGGCGCGCGAAACTCGATCCCCTGCGCGGCGCAAAGCAGCTCGACGCCCAGAATGTAATGCAGGTTCTCGACCATCCTGCCCAGCCGCACCGCCCCATGCGCGGCCATGGATACGTGATCCTCCTGATTGGCGCTGGTGGGGGTGCTGTCGGTGACGCAGGGATTGGCCAGATGCTTGTTCTCGCTCATCAGCGCGGCGGTAGTGACCTCGGCGATCATCAGGCCCGAGTTCAGCCCCGGTTTCGGGGTCAGGAAGGGCGGCAGATCGAAACTCAGCGTCGGATCCACCATCAGCGCCACCCGGCGTTGCGCGATGGCGCCGATCTCGGACACCGCCAGCGCGATCAGATCGGCGGCAAAGCCCACAGGTTCGGCGTGGAAATTGCCGCCCGAGACGATCATGTCCGCCTCGGCCAGCACAAGCGGGTTGTCCGTGGCGGCATTGGCCTCGATCTCCAGCGTCTGTGCGGCCTGACGCAGCACGTCCATGGCAGCACCGGTCACCTGAGGTTGGCAGCGGATGCAATAGGGGTCCTGTACCCGCGTGTCGCCTTCGCGATGGCTTTCGCGGATCTCTGACCCGTCCAGCAGCGCCCGCATCCGCGCGGCGGCGTCGATCTGGCCGCGATGGCCGCGCAAGGCGTGGATCTCGGGTTGCAGGGGCGCGGTCGACCCCATGATCGCATCGGTCGACAGTGCCGCCGTCACCAGCGAGGAAGTCGCCGCCCGCCAGGCACCGAACAGGCCCGCCAGCGCAAAGGCGGTCGAGAACTGGGTACCGTTGATAAAGGCCAGCCCCTCCTTGGGGCCCAGCGCAATCGGGGTCAGGCCGGCGCGCGCCAGCGCCTCGGCGCCAGGCAGGCGCTGGCCCTGATACTCGGCCTCGCCTGCGCCGATGATCACCGCCGTCATATGGGCCAGCGGCGCCAGATCCCCTGATGCCCCGACCGAGCCCTGCACCGGGATCACCGGGGTGACATCGTGCGCCAGCATCTCTTCGAGCAGCGTGATCAGCTCCCAGCGCACGCCCGAGGCGCCGCGCCCCAGCGACAGCAGTTTCAACACCATCATCAGCCGGGCCATGCGGCGCGGGATCGGGGCGCCGACGCCGCAGCAATGGGACAGGATCAGGTTGCGTTGCAGGGTGGCGGTGTCCTGCGGCGCGACCTTGAGGCTGGCCAGTTTGCCAAAGCCCGTGTTGACGCCATAGACCGGCACATCGCCAGCCGCCGCCGCCTGAATGCGCGCCGACGCCGCCTCGACCGCCGCGCGGCAGGCCGGGTCAAGCCGCACCGCGCTTTCGTCGAAATAGATTCGCGCCAGTTGCTCTAGCGTGGCAGAGCCGGGGGTGAGGGTCAGGGCGGTCACAGGGTGCCTCCGATGATGCGTTGGTAAAGCGGGTTGAATCCGATGCGATAGGCGAGTTCCGCCGGGTGCGACACGTCCCAGACCGCCAGATCGGCGCGCTGACCCGGGGCCAGTGTGCCCCGGTCGGTCATTCCCAGGGCGCGTGCGGCATTGCGGGTGGTGCCGGCCAGCGCCTCTTCGGGTGTCAGGCGGAACAAGGTGCAGGCCATGTTCATCGCCAAGAGCAGCGAGGTCATCGGCGAGGAACCGGGATTGGCATCGGTCGAGACTGCCATCGGCACGCCATGTTTGCGCAACAGCGCAATGGGCGGCTTCCGGGTCTCGTTCAGGGTATAGAACGCGCCCGGCAGGATCACCGCCGTCATCCCGGCCCGGGCCATGGCGGCGACGCCGTCCTCGTCAAGATATTCGATGTGATCGGCCGAGAGCGCGCCGTAAGAGGCGGCGAGTTTTGCGCCCCCCAGATTTGACAGCTGTTCGGCATGCAGCTTTACCGGCAGGTCCAGCGCGCGCGCGACGTCAAAGACGCGGGCGATCTGTTTGGGCTGAAAGGCGATGCCCTCGCAGAACCCGTCGACCGCATCCACCAGCCCCTCGGCATGGGCGGCGCGCAGCGCGGGGATTGCCACGGTGTCGATATAGGCATCCGCGCGTCCGGCATATTCCGCCGGCACCGCATGGGCGCCGAGAAAACTGGTGCGGATGGTCACGTCACGGTGCTGGCCAATGGCGCGGGCTGCGCGCAGCATGCGCAGCTCGGTTTCGGTGTCCAGCCCATAACCGGATTTCACCTCGATCACCGACACGCCCTCGGCGATCATCGCATCGACACGGGGCAGGGCGCTGGCGACCAGTTCCGCCTCGCTGGCATTCCGCGTGGCTGTCACGGTCGAGACGATGCCGCCGCCCGCGCGCGCGACCTCTTCATAGGTGGCACCTTGCAACCGCATCTCGAATTCCGAGGCCCGGTTGCCGCCATGTACGATATGTGTGTGACAGTCGATCAACGCGGGTGTCACCAGGCGCCCGCCCAAATCGTGGCCGGGCAGGGTGGCGAACCGCGCGGGCAGGTCGGCACGCGGCCCGACCCACAGGGTGTTTCCGGCCTCGACCACCAGCGCAGCATCGTGGATCAGCCCATATGGGGTGATCCCGTTCTCCATGGTGGCAAGGGTGCAGTTGTGAAACAGGGCAAGTGTCATGGGGGAAACCTGGCTGATGTTGCCCCCTCACATGTATGAGTAATAGATTTTTATGTCCAGTCATAATGCGGGGCGCCAGCGTGCTTTCTCACCCTTTTTGCGCTGTTCAGCACGCGCGCCGATTTGTATACGTTAATTCCTAATTGCGCAGATATATAAGGGCGGGGAGATGGGTGAGGAGACGCGGGTCAGCTATCAGCAGATCAAGGCCCGCGTCCTGGCGGCGATCCGCGACAATACCTGGCCGCCGGGCGCGATGCTCCCGGGCGAGGTGGCGCTGGCCGAGGAATATGGCTGCGCGCGTGCAACCGTCAACCGGGCCATGCGCGAACTGGCCGAAGAGGGGATCGTCGAGCGCAAGCGCAAGGCAGGCACGCGGGTCAAGCTGGCTCCGGTCCGGCAGGCGCGTTTCGCGATCCCGGTGGTGCGCGAAGAGATCGAGAGCACAGGTGCCACCTATCGCTATGCGCTGGTCAGCCGCTCCGAAGAGGCCGCGCCGAACTGGCTCTGCGCTCAGCTGGGGCTTTCCGCGCAGGACCGGGTCTTGCATCTGGTCTGCATGCATTACGCCGACGAGCGGCCCTTTCAGCTGGAACAGCGTTGGATCAACCTGAGTACGGTGCCACAGGCGGGGCACAAGGATTTCTCGCAGACCGGACCCAATGAATGGCTGGTCAGCGAGGTGCCGTTCACCGATATCCGGCTCAGTTTCTCGGCCTGCCGGGGCAACCGCGAAACGGCCGAGTTTCTGGGTGGCAACGAGACCGACGCCCATTTCACGGTGGAGCGCGTGACCTGGCTGGGCGAGCGGCCGGTGACCTATGCCCGGCTGCTGTTCCATTCGGGCTATCGCATGACCACGATGTTATGACGCGATACGATGATGGGATCTCGGCGGGTTTCATGGTAGCCGGAAGGCCAATGCCGCAATTCGATCAGAAAGCCGGACTGCCATGTCTCATCCCCTGGACGCCGCCGACCTGACCATTCTGCGCAGCCTGCAAGAGGATTGCCGGCTGGGGTTGGAAGAGCTGGCGCATCGCTGCGCGCTGTCGGTGCCTTCGGTTCAGCGTCGGTTGAAACGGCTGCGTGAGGCAGGCTTGATCGAGAAGGAAATCGCCGTTCTCGATCCGGCGGGGTTCGATTGGAAGATGACCTTTGTGGTGATGGTCGAACTGGAGCGGGAATCGCTCCAGCAGCTCGATCTGTTTCGCAAGCGGGCCAAGGCCGAGCCGCAGGTGCAGCAATGTTACTATGTCACCGGCGAGGCGGATTTCATCCTGATCTGCACCGCCCGCGACATGCAGGATTTCGAGGCACTGACCCACCGCCTGTTCTTCGAGGACTCCAATGTGCGGCGCTTTCGTACCTCGGTGGCGATGGATCGGACCAAGGTGACGCTCAGCCTGCCGATCTGAGCGGCGCCGTTTTCTTGCAAAGAAAACGGGACGGAAAACAGGTGTTTTCCGGGCCGGAATTTCTGTGAAATTCCGGCGGCGTTGCGCTACGGAAAAGGGGCGCGGTCACCCGCGCCCCTGTCTCAGTTCCGGATCACTCTCAGCCCAGCAGGTCCTTGACCTTCGCGACAGTTGCAGCAGCAGTGATGCCGAACTTCTCGTAGAGTTCTTCGGCGGGGGCCGAGGCGCCAAAGCCGGTCATGCCGACAAAACCCGCCTTTGCCTCGCGCCCGCGTTCGCCCAGCAACCAGCGGTCCCAGCCACCGGCACGAACCGCGGCCTCGATGCCCACGCGCACGGGGCCCGCGGGCAGGACGCGCTTGCGATAGGCTTCGTCCTGTTCGGCAAACAGTTCCATGCAGGGCATCGACACCACGCGGGTGCCGATCCCTTCGGCCTCCAGCGCCGCACGGGCCTGCATGGCGATCTCGACCTCGGAGCCGGTGGCGATCAGGATCACCTGACGTTTGCCCGTGCTCGCGTCGGCCAGCACATAGGCGCCCTGCGCGCTGAGGTTCTTGACCTTGTGCTCGGTGCGCAGGGTGGGCAGGTTCTGGCGCGTCAGCGACAGCACCGATGGGCTCTGCTGGAAGGTCAGCGCCAGTTCCCAGGCCTCGGCGGTTTCCACCGTGTCGGCGGGGCGGAACACATAGGTGTTGGGCGTGGCGCGGCTGATCGCCAGATGTTCCACCGGTTGGTGGGTCGGACCATCCTCGCCCAGGCCGATCGAGTCATGGGTCATCACGAAGACCGACGGGATCTTCATCAGCGCGGCCAGGCGCATCGCCGGGCGGGCATAGTCGGTGAAGCACATGAAGGTGCCGCCATAGGGGCGGATACCGCCATGCAGCGCCATGCCGTTCATCGCCGCCGCCATGCCATGTTCGCGGATACCCCAGTGGATATAGCGGCCCTTGCGGTTTTCCGGCAGGAAGATACCCAGATCGGCAGTCTTGGTGTTGTTCGAACCGGTCAGGTCGGCCGAGCCGCCGACGGTTTCGGTCATGATCGGGTTGACGACCTTCAGCACCTCTTCCGAGCTTTTACGGGTCGCCCATTTGGGTTGCTCTTCCGAGACCTGCTTTTTCAGCGCGCGGATGGCACCGGCCAACTTCTTGGGCGCCTCGAACGCATAGGCGCGGGTGAATTCGGCCTGCTTGCGCTCGCTCAGCTCGGCAAAGCGGGCCTCCCAGGCGGCGCGCTCAGCGGCACCCCGGCTGCCGATGGCCTCCCAGGCGGATTTCACGTCCGAAGGCACCTCGAAGGGTCCATGTGCCCAGCCATAGGCCTCTTTCGCGGCCAGAAGCTGGCCCTGATCGGTGAGCGCGCCATGGCCCTTGGAGGTGTCCTGTGCCGCATGGCCCAGGGCGATATGGGTCTTGCAGGCGATCATCGTGGGCTTTTTCGAACCCTTGGCCTGGGTCAGGGCGGTGTCGATGGCGGCCGGGTCATGGCCGTCGATCTCGATCACATGCCAGCCCGAGGCGGCAAAGCGACGGACCTGGTCGGTGCGGTCAGCGATATCGACGGTGCCGTCGATGGTGATGTTGTTGTTGTCCCACAGCACGACGAGCTTGCTCAGCTCCAGCCGGCCAGCAAGGCCGATCGCCTCCTGGCTGACGCCTTCCATCAGGCAGCCGTCACCGGCGATCACATAGGTGTAATGGTCGACGACCTTCTTGCCGTATTGCGCGCGCTGGATTTCCTCGGCGATGGCAAAGCCCACGGCGTTCGAGATGCCCTGGCCCAGCGGGCCGGTGGTGGTCTCGATTCCCTTGGCAAGGAAGTTTTCCGGGTGGCCGGCGGTCTTGGCGCCCATCTGGCGGAAGTTCCTGATCTCGTCCAGCGTGATCTCGGGGTTGCCGGTGAGATAGAGCAACGAATAGAGCAGCATCGAGCCATGTCCCGCCGACAGGATGAACCGGTCTCGGTCGGGCCAGGTTGGGTTCGCGGCGTCGAATTTCAGGTATTTTTCGAACAGCACGGTGGCGACATCGGCCATGCCCATCGGCATGCCGGAATGGCCGGAATTCGCCGCCGCGATGGCATCCAGCGTCAGGGCGCGGATGGCGGTGGCCTTGGTCCAGTGGTCGGGGTTCGCAGTGCGCAGCGCAGTCAGGTCCACGAGGCTTTATCCTTTGGGTTTCGGGCGGATTGCGCGCTCAATACCACTCACCCCTCAAAGTTCAAGCCAAACAGGGTTTTCGTGGGGGCATCTACATCAGAAGCCGCCGACAAGTCGTTGAAAGCAATGATGGGGGGTATTTTCCCCGTCATTTGGTTAGACTACTGCTATTCATCCCGGTATCCGATTCGGTCGGTCCCATAGGGGCCGGTCGGGACCGGGCAGAGAGAAGCCGTAAACAACACGCGCATCACAAAGGTGAGGGCATGAGCCAGATCGAGGAACTGCACAGTCGCATTTCGGCCGCGATGGAGCGGATCGGAGCCGGGGTCGAGGCCTTGGCGATGCCGCAGGAGGCAGCGCCCCCGTCCGAACCGGCCGAGACCGACAACGATCTGGTTGCCGCATTGGAAGACGAACGGCTGGCCAATGCGCAGTTGCAGGAACGGCTGAAATCGATCAAGGCCAAACATGCCGCCGAGATCGAGGCATTGAAATCCGAGGCCGCGGAAGCGACTGCCGTCGCTGATGACGACGAGCTGGACAGGTTGAAGGCGGATCTGGCGGAGGCCACCGCCAAGCTGATGGCGGCCGAGGCGGCGCTGGAGGCGGACGATCAGAGCACGTTGTTGCGCGCCGAGATCGACGCGCTCAAGGCCGAAATGGACGCGGCCGAAGACGTGGCGCCGCTGAAGCAAGAGATCGAGGAACTGCGCGCCGAGAGCGCGGCGCTGAAGGCCGAGCTGGGCCAGACCGAGCGGGTTTCGGAGCTGAGTGCCGAACTGGAGATGCTGCGGGCGGAACGCGTCAGCCATGGTGCGGCGATGTCGCGACTGGATGGCGATCTGCAAAGGCTGCGCAAGGCCAACGATCAGTTGCGAAAGGCGCTGTCTGACCTGCGCGCCGCCAACGAGGCCGGGGTGGGCGAGCCGCATCTGATCAACGCGGCGATGCTGGCCGAACTGGAGGCGCTGCGGGCCCAGAGGGCAACTGACGCGGCCGAGGTGCAAGCGGTGCTGAGCAAGCTGGGGCCATTGCTGTCATCGGCTAATCTGGCGGAAGGAGAGGACGAGTAATGCCCGAAGTGACCATTCATATCGGCGGCCGCGCCTTCGAGGTTTCCTGCCAGGAGGGCGAGGAGAGTTTTCTGCATTCGGCGGCCAAGATGCTGGATGACGAGGCGCAGGTTTTGTCCGATCAGATCGGGCGGATGCCCGAGGCACGGATGCTGTTGATGGCTGGGCTGATGCTGGCCGACAAGACCGCCGCAGTAGAGGACAAGATCGGGGTGGTCGAGGCCCGACTGGCCGAGTGTGAGGCCGAATTGGAAGCGCTGAAAGCAGCCCCCGCTCCAGAACCTGAGCGGGTCGAAGTGGCAGTGATCCCACCCTCGGTCACCGATACGCTGGCCGAACTGGCCGCCCGCGCCGAGGCGCTGGCTGACCGGGTAGAGGAAAAGACGGCAGGCTGAGGCCGGGATAAGATATCTGGGATATCTTGGAAAAAGCGCCCCAAAGGGCGCTTTTCAAACAGGATTTCCCCAGAAATCCTGTTCACAAAGTCTTTTCAAGACTTTGTCACCGCCTGCCGGAAGGGCGCTCAGGCGTTGGCGGCGCGGATCTTGTCGGCGGCGTCCTTGTCATAAGCGACACCGTTCTCTTCGAACAGCGTATCCAACTCGCCTGACAGGGTCATTTCGGTGATGATGTCGCAGCCACCTACGAATTCGCCCTTGACATAAAGCTGCGGGATGGTTGGCCAGTCCGAATAGTCCTTGATGCCCTGACGGATCTCGTCATCGGCCAGCACGTTCACATCCTGATAGGCAACGCCCATGTAGTTGAGCACGCCGGCCACGCGGCTGGAAAACCCGCATTGCGGCATTTCCTTGGTGCCCTTCATGTAGAGCACCACATCGTTGGCTTTGACGGTTTCGTCGATACGGGTCTTTGCGTCGGTCATTGATGCGTTTCCTTCTGTGCCACATGGTGTGGCAGAACTGTCTGATTCCGGCGCCCGAAGGCCTATTCGGGCGCCTTGGTGGTCAGGGCCAGCGCGTGCAGTTTGCCGCTGTCGATTTCGGGCTTCACTGCCGCGTTGACGGCGCGCTGCTGCTGTATCCGGCTCTGGCCGCGAAAGCTCTCGTCCACCACTTCGGCGGCCCAGTGATTGCCGTCGCCAGCGAGGTCGGTGATGGTGATCCTTGCCTTGGGAAAACTGGCGCGGATCAGCGCCTCGATTTCATGGGCTTCCATGGCCATGCGATATACTCCAGATGTCTTGGACCAGATGTAGAGCGCCGGACCGGGGCGCGCAAGTCACCCCGAAGACACTGCGATGAAAGCGCACCCTTGGGCGCGCTTGGGTCTGTCCGCCCGGCTCAGGCCACGGCGGCGGCAAAGCTCGACCGAAACGTGGCGGCCAAATCCGCCAGCGGTGCCTCGGATCCGCCGATGCGCACGGTGTCGCCGGTGAAGCGGCCGACCGAAGTGACCGTCACGCCCGCCTGCGCCGCTGCCGACATCAGCGCCTCGGCCTGATCAAAATTGCAGGCGACCAGATAGCGGGCCTGATCCTCGCCGAACAGGATCTCGGTCGGGGCGTCGTCCAGATGCAGGCCGACACCGGCGGCTTCGGCAAGTTCAAACGCCGCCAGCGCAAGCCCGCCATCGCCCAGATCGGTGCAGGCCTTGATCAATGCACGGTTGGCACGGATGAACTCTCCGTTGCGGCGTTCGGCCTCCAGATCCACGTGGGGCGCGTCGCCGTCCTCGCGGTTGAACACCTCTGCCAGCAGCGCCGATTGTCCCAGGTGTCCCGCGGTTTCGCCCACGACCAGCGCCACATGGCCCTCGCGGACTTCCTTGCCGATGATCTCGTCGGTCGAGGCCAAGAGGCCCACGGCGCCGATGGTGGGGGTGGGCAGGATCGCGGCGCCGTCGGTCTCGTTATAAAGCGAGACGTTGCCCGAGACGATCGGCATGTCCAGCGCGGCACAGGCGGCGCCGATCCCCTTGATGGCACCGACGAACTGGCCCATGATCTCAGGCTTTTCGGGGTTGCCGAAATTCAGGTTGTCGGTGGTGGCCAGCGGTCGGGCGCCAACGGCGGTCAGGTTGCGATAGGCTTCGGCCACCGCCTGCTTGCCGCCTTCCTCGGGGTTGGCGCGCACATAGCGGGGCGTCACATCGCTGGTAAAGGCAAGTGCCTTGTCGGTGCCGTGCACGCGCACGATCCCGGCGCCCAGACCCGGCGTGCGGGCGCTGTCGGCCATGACCATGGTGTCATATTGTTCATAGACCCACTGCTTGCCGCCATAATTGGGCGAGGCCAGCAGCGCGCGCAACCCGTCGACCGGGTCGATCTGGAGCACCTCGGCCAGCGGCTCGGCCGCCGGGGTCGGCACCCAGGGGCGGTCGTATTCGGGGGCGGTCGACGACAGTTTCGACAGCACCAGATCGGCCTTCACCTCGCCATGATGCATGATGAGAAAGCGGTCTTCGGCGATGGTTTCACCCACGATGGCGAAATCCAGATCCCATTTCTCGAATACGGCGCGCGCCTCGGCCTCAAGCTCGGGCTTCAATACCATCAGCATCCGTTCCTGGGATTCCGACAGCATCATCTCGTAGGCGGTCATGTTCTCTTCGCGCTGGGGCACGTTTTCCAGGTCCAGACGCACGCCCAGACCGCCTTTGTCGCCCATTTCCACGGCCGAGCAGGTCAGGCCCGCGGCGCCCATGTCTTGGATCGAGATCACGGCGCCGGTCTGCATCAGCTCCAGCGTCGCCTCCATCAGGCGTTTCTCGGTGAACGGGTCGCCCACCTGCACGGTGGGGCGCTTTTCCTCGATCGTGTCGTCGAACTCGGCGCTGGCCATGGTGGCGCCGCCTACACCGTCGCGCCCGGTCTTGGCACCCAGATAGACCACCGGCATGCCGACACCCGAGGCAGCGGAGTAGAAGATCTTGTCGCTGTCGGCCAGACCGGCGGCAAAGGCGTTCACAAGGCAGTTGCCGTTATAGGCGGGGTGAAAGCGCACCTCGCCGCCCACACAAGGAACCCCGAAACAGTTGCCATAGCCGCCGATGCCTTCGACCACGCCATTGACCAGCTGCCGGGTCTTGGGATGGGAAGGCTCGCCAAAGGATAGCGCGTTCATCGAGGCGATGGGGCGCGCGCCCATTGTAAACACATCGCGCAAGATGCCGCCCACGCCGGTGGCCGCGCCCTGATAGGGTTCGATATAGGACGGGTGGTTGTGGCTCTCCATCTTGAAAACCACTGCCTGACCGTCGCCGATATCGACCACGCCCGCATTCTCGCCCGGGCCACAGATCACCTGCGGACCGCTGGTGGGCAGGGTGCGCAGCCATTTCTTGGAGGATTTGTAGGAACAATGCTCGTTCCACATGGCCGAGAAGATGCCAAGCTCGGTAAAGGTCGGTTCGCGCCCGATGATCTCGAGGATCATGTCGTATTCCTCGGGCTTCAGCCCGTGCGCGGCGATCAGGTCCGGAGTGATTGTGGGCTCTTGCATTTGTGGTGTCCCCAAGCTGGCCGATGTTGCGCGCCTTTTAGGGCAAGGTCGCGGCGGGGGGAAGGGGCAAGAGGGCGCAGCGTTCAGAACCTTTGACCGACGTAGATATAGAGCAAGTCCTCGCCCGTCTGGTTGCTGCTGAGATCGACCGAGAAATCCAGCGGGAACTTGCGCGACAGGCGATAGCGCGCCCCGAGCCCCCAGGCCGAGCGCACGGTGCCGAGTGAAAAATCCGCAAAGCGGCGCCCCGTGGTGCCGACCCCGCCAAAGGCCACGACGCCCAGCCTGTTTCCCAAGCGCTGGCGCAACTCGACCTGGAGCGAGGCAGAGCGCTGGTCAAGAAACTCAGTAACCGAATAGCCCCGGAACCCGTCCGTGCCGCCCAGCGAGCAGAGATCGAAAAAAGGCGTGTCAGAGCTGGCCCCGCAGACCGAGGCGGCGGCGGCAAGCACCGCCCCTTTCCAGGGCTTGTGATAGACCGCGAGGTTGAGATAGGCGCGGGAATAATCGCCCGTCACGCCCTCGAGCGTGAGCCCGCGCGTGGCTTCGAAGTCGATCAGCGCGCCTTGGGTCGGATAGATGGTGTCGTCGCGCGTATCGAGGCTGGCGACGAGGCCGGGACTGATTATGCGCATCGAGGTGAACCGGTTGAACGGCGGCGGCAGCGGTGGCGTGCCGGGGCGGGCCAGGTCGATCGTGGTATCCAGATAGCGCAGCGACAGGCCCGCCGAGAACTGCCGGGTAAAGCCATAGGACAGGCTCACCCGTGCCAGCTCTCCTTTCTGGCGGATCGGTAGCTGGCCGATCCCTGTATAAAGGTCATAGTTCAGATTGGCGCGGGCATAGAGGCTTTCAATCTGCCAGCGATTGCCGTCAAAGGCAAAATTGCCGGCAAGCCCCACGCCTTCGCTGCCATTGTCCGATCTCAGCGCCCCGATGCCGATCATCGAGGGTTTCGAGTCAGGGTCGAGAGTAAAGAGATAGCCGGCCCCCAATACCAACCCCGAACCAATCGTAGGGTTGGAAAAGGGGATCGGCGCGACCACAAAGGAGCCCCGACGAAATCCGGGCAGCTCTTTGTCCTCGACCGAGGTGAAACGGCCGACCTCGGTTTCCAGCGTGGACTTGCCGGCCTGCGCGGCCGCTTGCGGCGCCGACCAGAGACACAGCAACAGCCCGGCGGCAAGCGCGCAAAGCGGGTGCCAAAGCCCCACAATGCCGCGCCTGTCGCCGGGCCTTTTCATGGGCCTATTCACCCTGGGTCTGTTCGTTGACGGCCTGGCTAGCAGCGGCGGCAACCGCCGATTTCTGCTCGGGCGTCATATGTTCGGCGTCGTCAAGGCCGGGAATGGCCACGCGCACCTCGCGGCGGGCAAAGTCGATGCCGTTGGCCTTGAACTCGGCCTTGACCTTGTTGAAGATCTCCTTGCGCAGGGTGAACTGCTTGCCGGGCTTGGCCATGAACTTGCCCCGGATGATCATGCCGACATCGTCGAAATCGAACACGCCCTGCGATTTGAACGGTTGCAGGAAGCCTTCGGCATGGGTCGGGTCGGCCATCATCTCGGCGCCGATCTTCTTGAAGATCTTCTTGACCTTGTTGGGATCGGTGTCGAAGGGCACGGTGAACTTCAGCTTCATGATCACCCAGTCGCGGCTGAAATTGGTCAGCTTGGCGATTTCACCATAGGGGATCGTGTGCACCGGGCCGCGATGGTGACGCAGCTGCATGGAACGGATCGAGATCTTTTCGACCGTACCGGTGGTGCCGCCCACGTCGACATACTCGCCCACGCGGAACGCGTCGTCGATCAGGAAGAACACCCCGCCCACGATATCGGCGACCAGCTTCTGGGCACCGAAACCGATGGCCAGGCCGAGGATCCCGGCACCGGCCAGCAGCGGCGTGATGTCCAGCCCGAGCGCCCCCAGCGCCAAGAGGCCAAAGATCACCGCGATGGCGACCTGTGCCGTGACGCGCAGCAAGGGCAGGACAGTCACCAGGCGCGAGCCTCCGGCGCCACCGCCTTCGCCCGCTTCCTCGTCGGGGCTTTGGTCTATCGCGGTCTGTTCCTTTGCCAGGCGACGGTTGATCCAGAGCGAGATGAGCTCGTCCAGAATGTAGCCTACGGCAACGATGATCAGGAACTGGATGACCGCACCCCCAACATCAGAACCGGCACCCGCCACGTTGCGCAGGTCGATCTGCCAGGCATTGGCGATCATCAGAACGACAAAGACCCCGGCCAGAACCCGGCCAATGCGGATATAGCTGCGCTTGGTGGCGCGATAGGCCTGTTCGGCGATGGCGCCGGTGCCAATGATCGGCGGTTGCAGATGCCGCACCAGCCCCCGGATCAGGGTGTCAATGGCCGGGGCCATCAGCAGCCAGAACATGGTCACGTAATGAGCGCCCGCGCCCACATTGGCCAGGACCGCCATGTCGCGGATCGCCACGAAATATTCGACGATCAGCCAGACAACGGCCGAGACGGCGATGGCGAAATAGGGGTAGTAGTTGGCGACCTTCTCGTCGAACTCGGTGCGGTCGGGATCATTACCGCGCATCATTTCGATCAGGCCGCTGCGCGCAGTCCAGGCGATCAGCGCGATATAGATGTGGATCGAGCTGTTCAGCCAGAACCCAAGCCTCATATCGCCCATCGCAACGCCGTTCAGATTATTGAAGGTGACGATGAAAAGTGTAAATCCGATCAGCAGGAACAGGCCGATCTGGTTGCGATGCAGATAGCGCGCCCAGTAGTCATTTGCATTGACAAGCCGCAGATCGGGCCGGTTCGGTGCCAGGATAAAGCGCGAGATCGCGGCCCCCAGACGCGGCAGCCAGATCAGGTAGAGCACGAAGGGAGCCGCATAGGCAATTTGTTCGGGCTCCAGCAGGCGGCGTCCGACAAAGACCAGGGTGTAGTAGAACACGACCAGCCCCAGAACCTCGCGGCAGAACCGGCGGAACAGATAGCTGACCGCGCCGCGCAGGTCGTCTGAAGCAGCAGCGGGGTCAGCCTTGATCCACGAGCGGGTTACATAGACCGCCAGCTTTTCGGCGGCGAAGCCGATTGCAAGGGCCAACAGGGTGTAACCGAACAGGGTGGCGATGCCGGCGCTGCCCAGCGAGTTTGCGAAATTCGACAGCGCCTCACCCTGTTTCGTCACCAGCAGCGGCACCTTGCGCAGGGCATCCAGCCACGAGGCGACCAGCGCCTTGGCCGCATCACCGACCTGGGCGATGGGCCCCTTGCGCGGTTCGGGCTTTTCCTGGCTGGCCTGCGCTACGGCATCCAGCCGTTCCAGCAGCAGGGCGCGGACCTGATCGTCGGACAGGCGCGCGACCAGATCGTCGACCTGGTCGGGGGTCAAGTCGTCGGGAACTGTGGGCGTGGTTGCCGCCGCGCTGCCCGAGGGCACCGGAACCTGGGCCGCCAACGGGACGGATATACAGAACAGGGCGGCCAGCAGGGCCAGCACCTTGAATAGCGGTTTCATTAATTGCCCTCGTGTATTCTTTGTATGTTTCGTTTCTACCCTGCGTTGGCGTGATTACAAACAGTATCATCCGAATAGAGAGAGCATCATCGGAACGGAGAGCTATTCCGGGCGAAAGACAAAAAAAGGCCGAGCACTAAGCTCGGCCATAGTCCAACAGGGAGGTATGAAAGTGACGAGCGTCTAAGCATCATCGCCTTCGAGTGCTGATTTAGGAGGCATGGGGCGTTTCTTCAAGAACTTTGATGTCGCAGGTGCAGCATTTCCGCTATGCAATTGTTGCATGGCTCGCCAAAATCAGAGAATCCCCAGCTCCTTCAGCTGTTTGCGATGGGCGATGATCTCTTCCTGCACAAAATCGCGGAACGCCGCCACCCGTTGGGAGTGACGCAGTTCCTCGGGATAGGCCAGATAAACCGGTACCTGGGCTGATTTGATATCGGGCAGGACATGGATGAGGTCGGGGAAATCCTGTGTCACATAGTCGGGCAGGACGCCGATGCCCAGATTGTGCAGTACGCCCTGAAGCACGCCGAAATAGTTGTTCACCGTCAGCAGCGACGAGGGGTTGTAGGCCAGCAGATGCTGGGCCAGCACCACGCTGGCACCAACCTGGGCGGCGTTGGTGTTCTGGCAGATCAGCCGATGTTCGCTGATGTCGCTGATATCCTGCGGGGTGCCCGCAGAGTCGAGATAGGCGCGCGTGGCATAAAGCTTCATCTCGACGGTCATCAGCCGTTTGCGGATCAGATCGGCCTGGCTGGGCTCTTTCATGCGGATGGCCACGTCGGCCTCGCGCATGGGCAGGTCCAGCACTCGTTCCTCGAGCATCAGATCGACCTTGAGATCGGGGTATTTCTGATAGAGCGCGGTCAGGCGCGGCGCCAGCCACAAGGTGCCAAAGCCAAAGGTGGTGGTGACGCGCAATTCGCCGAACACTTCTTCCTCGCTGTCGCGGATGCGGGCGGCGGCGGCATCCAGACGCTTGGCCATGGATTTCGTGGCGTCAAACAGCAGCTCGCCCTGTTCGGTGAGAATCAGGCCGCGCGCATGGCGGTGAAAGAGCGTCGCGTTCAACGATTCCTCAAGCGCCCGGATCTGACGGCTGACCGCCGATTGCGACAGGTTCAGACGGTCGCCCGCATGGGTCAGGCTGCCCGCATCGGCAACCGCGTGAAATATCCGAAGCTTGTCCCAGTCCATATCCGCAACTTTCTTTATGCGCCCGACGACCTATATGAAACACATGACAATTTCCACAAGGAACGGTGTATAACTGCGCGTGAAGGCGAAAAAACCACCTATGCAGGTCAGCAATTATGACCTATATTCGGGCATCACTGACAAGCCGATCCGGCGCAGGGGAGACGTCTGATGAGCCAACCCAAACTCACGCTAAACGACAAGTTCGATCTGGAGAAGAGCCCGGTGCTGCTGAACGGCACCCAGGCCCTGGTTCGCCTGATGTTGATGCAGAAGGCGCGTGATACTGCCGCCGGATTGAACACGGCGGGTCTGGTCACCGGCTATCGTGGTTCGCCGCTGGGCGCGGTCGATCTGCAGATGAGCCGGGCGCAAAAGCAGCTGAACGCGGCCGATGTCACCTTTCAGTTCGGCCTGAACGAGGATTTGGCGGCTACCGCGTTGTGGGGCAGCCAGCAGGCGGGGCTGCGCGGTGACGGCAAATATGACGGTGTCTTTGGCCTTTGGTACGGGAAGGGTCCGGGAGTGGACCGTTCGGGCGACGTGATGCGCCACGCCAACATGGCCGGTACCGCCAAACATGGCGGCGTTCTGATGGCGATGGGTGACGACCACACCGGCGAAAGCTCGACCGTGCTGCACCAGTCGGAATGGGCGCTGGTCGATGCCTATATGCCGGTGGTCAGCCCCGCGGGTGTGCAGGAGATCCTCGATTACGGCATCTACGGCTATGCGCTCAGCCGGTTCTCGGGCCTGTGGGTGGGTCTCAAGACCATGAAGGACACGATCGAGGTGACCTCGGTCGTGGATGGTCGACCTGATCGGGTGCAACTGGTGACCCCCGCGTTCGACATGCCCGAAGGCGGGCTGAACATTCGACTGGGTGACACGCCGCACCTGCAAGAGGGGCGGATCATCGACTATAAACGCTTTGCCGCCGAGGCGTTCAGCCGCGCCAACCGGATGGACAAGAGGGTCTGGGGCAAGCCGGGCGCCAAGATCGGCATCGCGGCGGCGGGCAAGAACTGGCTCGACCTGGTGCATGCGATGTCGCTCTTGAACATCGACGAGAATGAGGCGGAGCGGCTGGGCATCACCACCTACAAGATCGGCCAGACCTTTCCGCTGGACATGCAGAGCTTCCACGACTGGGCCGAAGTTCTCGATCTGGTTGTGATCGTCGAGGAAAAGCGCAAGCTGATCGAGGTGCAGGTCAAGGAAGCCATCTTTGACGACCGTCAGGGCCGCCGCGTCTATGGCTGGTACAAGGGCGGCGCCGGGGCGATGCACCGCGAGGAACTGTTCCCGACCCGTGGTGCGCTGGACCCGATCCTGATCGCCGAGAAGCTGGGCGCGATCTTTATCGAAGAGGGGCGCGAGACCGATGGGATCCGTGCCGGACTGAACGCGCTGGCCGATGCGCGGCGCAACGACAACGCGCAGGAAATCGCGTCGCGCCTGCCGTATTTCTGCTCGGGTTGCCCGCATAACAGCTCGACAAAGGTGCCCGATGGCAGCCGCGCCTATGCCGGGATCGGCTGTCACTACATGGTGCAGTGGATGGACCGGAACACCCAGGGGTTCACCCATATGGGCGGTGAAGGGGCGAACTGGATCGGCGAGGCGCCGTTTTCCAAGACCAACCACGTGTTCCAGAACCTGGGCGATGGCACCTATAACCATTCCGGCGTGCAGGCGATCCGCGCTGCCTTGGCGGCTGGCACCAACATCACCTACAAGATCCTGTTCAACGACGCGGTCGCAATGACCGGCGGACAGGAGAACGAAGGCGATTTGACCGCGCCCCGCATCGTGGCCGAGCTGAAAGCGATGGGCGTCAAGGAACTTGCCGTTGTCTATGACGACAAGGAAGACGTGGACCGGTCGCAGTTCCCCTCGGGCGTGCCGTTCCACGAGCGCGCCGAACTGATGCAGGTGCAAAAGCGGTTCCGCGAGATCGAGGGCGTCAGTGCCATCGTCTATATCCAGACCTGCGCCGCCGAGAAACGCCGCCGCCGCAAGCGCGGCACCTTCCCTGACCCGGACAAGCGGGTGTTCATCAACACTGATATCTGCGAGGGCTGCGGCGATTGCGGAGTTCAGTCGAACTGTGTCTCGATCGTGCCCAAGGAAACCGAACTGGGCCGCAAACGCGCGATCGACCAATCCTCGTGCAACAAGGATTTCTCTTGCGTCAAAGGGTTCTGCCCGTCCTTCGTGACGGTGCAGGGGGCCAAGATCCGCAAGGAGGCCACCGCCGAGATCGACCTGCCGCATCTGCCGATGCCGAACCTGCCCGCCATCACCGGCACCCATAACGTGGTGATCACCGGCGTTGGCGGCACTGGCGTGGTGACTATCGGTGCGGTACTGGCGCAGGCCGCCCAGATCGACGGCAAGGGCGCGGGCATGATGGAAATGGCGGGACTGGCGCAAAAGGGCGGCGCCGTACATATCCACTGCCGCATTGCCAACCGACCCGAGGATATCAGCGCCATCCGCGTCGCCACCGGCGAGGCGCATGCGCTGATCGGTGGTGACCTTGTGGTCAGTGCCGGTGCCAAGACACTGGGCCTGACCCGCACCGGCACCACCGGCGCGGTGGTTAACAGCCACGAAATCATCACCGGTGATTTCACCCGCAACACCGAATTCACCATCCCCGCCGACCGGCTGAGCCTGGCGCTGGAGGCGCGGCTGAAAGAGCGGCTCGACCTGTTCGATGCATCAGAGCTGGCGCGCGCGGTGATGGGCGATTCGATCTATTCCAACATGATGGTGTTCGGCGCCGCCTGGCAGCGCGGGCTGCTGCCGGTCAGCCACGAGGCCATCATGCAGGCGATCGAACTGAACGGCGCCGCGGTCGAACGCAACAAGCGCGCGTTCGACATCGGCCGCTGGGCAGTGCTGCACCCGGACGAGGCCGCGCATCTGATCCGGCCCGGCGTGGTCGAACTGCCGAAATCGCCCGAGGACAAGATCGCCTATCGCGCCGAACACCTGACCGCCTATCAGGGCGCGCGTCTGGCCAAGCGCTATCGCAAGCTGGTCGACGGGATCGAGGACGGTGATCTGCGCGCGGCGGTGGCCGAGGGCTATCACAAGCTCTTGTCCTACAAGGATGAATACGAGGTGGCGCGCCTGCTGCTCGACAGCCGCGACAAGGCCGCGGCCGAGTTTGATGGTGATCTGAAGCTGACCCTGCATCTGGCACCGCCGATCCTGGGCGGCAAGGATGCGGATGGGCGCCCGAAAAAGCGCGAGTTTTCCGAGCGATGGCTGGGGTTGTTCAAGCTTTTGGCGCGGATGAAGGGGCTGCGCGGCACGCCACTCGACCTGTTCGGCTATACCGCCGAGCGCAAGATGGAGCGGGCGCTGATCCGGCAATATGAAAAGGACATGCGCGAGGTGCTGCCGAAACTCGACACACGTACCCGCGATGCCATCGTGGCGCTGGCACGGTTGCCGCTGGACATCCGCGGCTTTGGCCCGGTGAAACTGGCAAACGAGGCCAAGGCCGCCAAGCGGCGCGAGGAACTCTTGTCGGTGATCCGTGATGGCGGGCCGGAACTGGCAAAAGCGGCAGAATAACGCGTCATTTCGCTGTTACAAGCTCTATGCAAAATCCAGGACTGCCCCTATTTCAGGGGCAGTTTTTTTTCGGAGCTATTCATGACCGCACAGCGCCATATCGCCCGCGATATCAGCTATGCCCATTCCGCCGCCACCAGGGGAGGACGGGCGGTGATCCGCCTGATGGAGAACACCACCGGCCGCCTGGGCCTGATCCGACGGGCGCAGGGATACGAACGCGAGGTGGCCCGGGGCCGTGACTTCTGGGCGGTGATGGCCGAGCGCTATGGCCTGACACTGGATGTGGTGGGCGGCGCGCTGGCGAATATTCCGCAAGATGGCCCGCTGATCCTGATCGCCAATCACCCTTATGGTATCCTCGACGGGCTGATGATGGGGCATATACTGTCTCAGTCACGGGGAGATTTCCGCATCATTGCAAACCGCGTGTTCCGCAAGGCCGAGGATATCAACCGGATCATCCTGCCGATATCGTTCGACGACACCCGCGAGGCCATGCAATTGAACATCGACACCCGCCGACAGGCGTTGAACTATCTGGGGCAGGGTGGTGCGATCGGCATTTTTCCAGGCGGCACCGTCTCGACCGGGCTGCATCCGTTCTCGCATCCGATGGATCCGGGCTGGCGCGGCTTTACCGCGCGGATGGTGGCGAAATCCAACGCGGTGGTCGTTCCGGTGTTCTTCGACGGCCATACCAGCCGCCTGTTCCAGATCGCGAGCCACCTTCATGCAACCCTGCGCATGGGCCTGTTGATCAAGGAATTCCGCAAACGGGTGGATACGCCCGTGCGGGTGGTGGTGGGCCAGCCCATCGGGCGCGACATTCTGGACCCTTTGGCCCGCGACACGCGCAAGATGATGGATTTTCTGCGCAAGGCGACGTATGAGCTGTCTCCGACGCCGCTCAAGTCCTATGACTACGGCTATGAATTCGAGGAACGGCATCGCGCCTGAAGGAACAGATGGCAGTAGGGATATTCGATTCGGGCCTGGGTGGTCTGACCGTGCTGGAAGCGGCGCAGAAACGGTTGCCGGATGTAGAGTTCCTCTACTATGCCGACAGCGCGCATGCGCCTTATGGGGTGCGCACGCCCGAGGATATCTTTCAACTGACCCGCGCGGCGGTACATGATCTGTGGAACCGGGGCTGTGACCTTGTGATCCTGGCCTGCAACACCGCCAGCGCCGCCGCGCTGCGCCGGATGCAGGAAGAGGGCGTGCCGCCGGGCAAGCGGGTGCTGGGCGTGTTCGTGCCGCTGATCGAGGCGCTGACCGAGCGGCAATGGGGCGACAACAGCCCCCCGCGCGAGGTCGAGGTCAAGAACGTCGCCCTGTTCGCCACGCCCGCCACCGTGGCCAGCCGCGCGTTCCAACGCGAACTGGCCTTTCGTGCCATCGGTGTGGATGTCGAGGCGCAGGCCTGTGGCGGGGTGGTCGATGCCATCGAAGAGGGCGACCTGATCCTGGCAGAGGCGCTGGTGCGCAGCCATGTGGACGCGCTGAAACGCAAAATGCCTTATCCACAGGCGGCGATCCTGGGCTGTACCCATTATCCGCTGATGGAGCCGATCTTTCAGGACGCACTGGGCCCCGATGTGCGGGTGTTCAGCCAGGGCAATCTGGTGGCCGACAGCCTGGCCGATTACCTGGAGCGTCATCCGAACATGCGCGGCAGCGGCGCGGCGGGGTATCTGACCACCGGTAAACCTGCAACGGTCAGCAATCGCGCGACCCAGTTCCTGCGACGACAGATCACCTTTGCCGCCGCCTGACTTCGGTCAAGGCGCGCGCTGCCTCACCGTCTTATGCCCCATGCGGGGCAGTCGCGATGCGACGAAACCACAGTTGAGAAGAGGTCTGACATGACCCACAAGATCGCAATTCTGGGCGCCAGCGGTTACACCGGGGCCGAACTGATCCGGCTGATCGCCGAACATCCGAACATGGAGATCGTCGCCCTGTCGGGCGAGCGCAAGGCCGGGCAGAGCATGGCTGAGGTGTTCCCGCATCTGCGCCATCTGGACCTGCCGGTGCTGTGCAAGATCGACGAGATCGACTTTGCCGGGATCGACCTTTGTTTCTGCGCGCTGCCGCATAAGACCAGCCAGGAGGTGATCCGCGCGCTGCCTTCAACGCTCAAGATCGTCGATCTGAGCGCCGATTTCCGGCTGCGCGACCCCGAGGCCTATCGCAAATGGTATGGCAACGAACACGTTGCGCTGGAACAGCAGGCCGAGGCGGTTTATGGCCTGACCGAGTTCTACCGCGAGCAGATCCGCACCGCGCGGCTGGTGGCGGGAACAGGCTGCAACGCGGCCACCGGTCAATATGTGCTGCGGCCGCTGATCGCCGCCGGTGTCATTGACCTGGACGAGATCATCCTCGACCTGAAATGCGCGGTGTCCGGCGCGGGGCGCAGCCTGAAAGAGAACCTGCTGCATGCCGAGTTGAGTGAGGGCTATAACGCCTATGCGGTGGGTGGCACCCACCGGCATCTGGGTGAGTTCGATCAGGAATTCTCGGCGCTGGCGGGGCGTCCGGTGCAGGTGCAGTTTACCCCGCATCTGATCCCCGCCAACCGGGGCATCCTGGCCACCGCCTATGTGCGCGGCGATGCGCAAACCGTGCATCAGACGCTGGCGGCTGCCTATGCGGACGAACCGTTCCTGCATGTGCTGCCCTTTGGCGAGACACCCTCGACCCATCATGTACGCGGCTCGAACCATTGCCATATCGGGGTGACGGGCGACCGCATCGCGGGCCGGGCTATCGTGATCGCGGCGCTGGATAACCTGACAAAAGGTAGCAGTGGCCAGGCCTTGCAGAACGCCAACCTGATGTTAGGTGAAACAGAGACCACCGGGCTGACCATGGCCCCGCTATTCCCGTGAGGACGAGATGAAATCGCTGAAGAAACAACGACGTATCCAGGTGATCATACTGGCGACTGTCGCTCTGGTTCTGGCGACGGGGTTGATCGGCTATGCCATGCGCGACGGCATTAACTTCTTCCGGGCGCCGAGCGACATCATCGCCGAACCGCCGCAGCCCAGCGAGACCTTTCGCATCGGCGGGCTGGTCGAGGATGGCACCCTCGTGCGGGGACAGGGCGAGACTGTGCGCTTTTCGGTGACCGATGGCGGCGCCAGCGTGCCGGTTGTCTTTACCGGTGTGCTGCCCGATCTCTTTGCCGAGAACCAGGGCATGATCGGAACCGGGCGTTACGTGAATGGCGTCTTTGAAGCCTCGGAAATCCTTGCCAAACATGACGAGACCTATATGCCGAAAGAGGTCATGGACGCGCTCAAGGAGCAGGGCGTCTATCAGGCGCCAGACAGCTGACGAGGCGCCTCCGGCGGGAGTATTTCAGGCGAAATGAAGACAGGGGCGTTGCGCAAGCGGCGCCCTTTGCTGTTTCGCGGGATTAACTCTTTTTCGGCCTCATCAGGGCGGTTCTGATGGAGGTCGAGACCAATGCAGACGGTAAGGCAGATCGCCCAGGAGATCGTGGCACGAGAGGGCGGATTCGTGAACGATCCCGACGATCCGGGCGGGGCGACCAATTTCGGGGTGACCATCCACACGATGCGGCGGCTGGGGCTGGATGTGACCGGTGACGGCGTGGTGGATGTGGCCGATGTGCGGGCGCTGAGCCGGGAGCAGGCGGTCGAGTTATTCCTGACCCACTATTTTGCCCGCCCGAGGATCGGCGAGATGCCCGAGGCGGTGCAAGCCTCGCTGTTCGACATGTATGTCAACGCGGGCGGCAATGCGGTCAAGATTCTGCAACGGCTGCTGCGTGACATGGGTTATGAGGTGGCGGTGGACGGCGCAATCGGGCCGCAGACCCTGCGCGCGGCGCAGGATGCGGCGGTGCCGCGCCCCGATGCGCTGCGCGATGCCTATGGGGTGGCGCGGCGCAACTATTACTTTCGCCTCGCCGACCGGCGCCCGGCCAGCCGCAAATACGCCCGCACCCGCGCGGGCGACAAGGGCGGCTGGATCAAGCGGGCCGAGGAATTCATGGCGCCTGAGTACCGCCTGAGCGATGCAGAGTTTCAGCGGAGGGTTTCGGGATGGGACTGATCGGCGATCTGTTGGGGATGCTGTTTGGCGGTGGTCGCAGCGCGGTGCGCGAAACGGTCGAGGTGTTTCGCGAGAATGCCGAGGCAGGGGCGGCGCGCGCGACCCAGGTACAGATGGGCGCGCTGGACCAGTTCGCGGCCGAATTCGCGCAGCGCCGGCGCGGCGGGTTCGACCGGTTCATGGACGGGCTCAACCGATTGCCGCGCCCCGCGCTGGCACTGGGGACGCTGGGCCTGTTCATCGCGGCGATGGCCGATCCGATCTGGTTCGGCGAACGAATGCAGGGCTTGGCGTTGGTGCCCGAACCGCTCTGGTGGCTGCTGGGCGTCATCGTGTCGTTCTACTTCGGCGCCCGGCATCAAGCCAAGACACAGGATTTCCAGCGCGATCTGGCCGCCACGATGGCCCGCGTACCGCAGGCGGTCGAGAATATCCAAACCCTGCGCGCCCTGCGCCATGACAGCCCCGGCGTGGCCGACACCGGCACCGATGTGAAAACGGCGCTGGCGGCGTCCACACCCGAAGCAAACCTTGCGCTGGAGGAGTGGCGCCGCCTGAAACGGGCCTGACGGCGCGACACTATGCGCCGCCGATCCCGGCGAAAGGGATTGGCGGTGCCGGGGCCGGGGTCTATATCTCGGGTCATGATTACGGAACTCGGTCACTTCGCCCTCATCCTCGCCTTCATGGTCGCCATCGTGCAGATGGTCGTTCCCATGATCGGAGCCCATAAACGCTGGCCCGGCTGGATGGCGCTGGCCGAACCGGCGGCGGGGGCGCAGTTCCTGCTGACCGCCTTTGCCTTTGCCGCGCTGGTCTGGGCCTTTGTGACCTCGGATTTCTCGCTGCGGCTGGTGGTGTTGAACAGCCATTCGGCCAAGCCGATGCTGTACAAGATCAGCGGCACATGGGGCAATCACGAGGGCTCCATGCTGCTCTGGGTGCTGATCGTCACCCTGTTCGGCGCCATGGCGGCCTGGTTTGGCGGCGGTCTGCCGCCGACGCTCAAGGCCCGCGTGCTGGCGGTGCAATCGGCGATTGCGGTGGCGTTCTTTGCCTTTATCCTTTTTACCTCGAACCCGTTCCTGCGGCTGGCGGTGCCACCCTTTGACGGGCAGGACCTGAACCCGCTGTTGCAGGATCCGGGCCTCGCGTTCCATCCGCCGTTCCTCTATCTCGGCTATGTGGGCCTGAGCATGGCGTTTTCCTTTGCCGTGGCTGCTCTGATCGAGGGGCGCGTCGATGCCGCCTGGGGCCGCTGGGTGCGGCCCTGGACGCTGGCGGCCTGGATTTTCCTGACCATCGGGATCGCGCTGGGATCGTGGTGGGCCTATTACGAGCTGGGCTGGGGCGGCTTCTGGTTCTGGGACCCGGTTGAAAACGCCAGCTTCATGCCCTGGCTGCTGGCCGCTGCCTTGCTGCATTCGGCCATCGTGGTGGAAAAGCGCGAGGCGTTGAAAAGCTGGACCATCCTGCTGGCGATCCTTGCCTTCGGCTTCTCGCTCATCGGCACCTTCATCGTGCGCTCGGGCTTGCTGACCAGTGTGCATGCCTTTGCCAACGACCCCGAGCGGGGGGTGTTCATCCTGATCATTCTGGGCCTCTTTACCGGTGGCGCGCTGACGCTCTTTGCCGCGCGCGCGCAGGCGATGGAGGCCAAGGGCGTCTTTTCAATGGTGAGCCGGGAAAGCGCGCTGGTACTCAACAATATCCTGTTGGCGGTGTCGGCCTTTGTGGTGTTCTTCGGCACGCTCTGGCCGATCCTGGCCGAGATGTTCTTTGACCGCAAACTCTCGGTCGGGGCGCCGTTCTTCAACGCGGCCTTTACCCCGTTCATGGTGGCGTTGGGTGTGGTGTTGCCGTTGGGCGCCATGCTGCCGTGGAAACGCGGCAAGCTGGGCCGGGCGGCGCACAGCCTGCGCTATGCCTTTGTGCTGGCGCTGGCGCTGGCGATCCTGGTCTGGGTGCTGCAGACCGGGCGCAGCGCGCTGGGGCCGGTGGGCCTGTTCCTGGGGGCGTGGATCACCTTCGGCGCCATTGTCGATCTGTGGTCGCGCACCGGGCGCCGTGGCAGTGTGGCGCGGCTGTTCCGTCTGCCGCGCGCTGACTGGGGCAAGGCGGTGGCCCATTCCGGTCTGGGTGTCACCATGTTCGCCATTGCCGGGCTGATGGCCTGGGAGGTCGAGGATATTCGCGTCGCCCGTCTCGGCGAACCTTTCGAGGTGGGCGGGTTCACCCTGACGCTCGACGGGGTCGAGCGGGTGCAGGGGCCCAACTATATATCGACCATGGGCAGTGTCCGGCTGGAAAAGGCGGGCCGCGCAATCGACACGCTGCACCCCGAAAAGCGCGACTATCCGGTCGCGCGCATGCCCACCACCGAGGCGGCGATCGACTATCGTATTCTGCGCGATGTCTATGTTGTGATCGGCGACCAGCAGGATGACGGCGGCTGGACCATACGGACCTATATCAAGCCCTTTGCCAACTGGATCTGGGGCGGCTGCATCCTGATGGCACTTGGCGGTGCGCTCAGCCTCAGCGATCGGCGCTTCCGGGTGGCGGCGGGTGCGCACAAGGCACCGGCCAGCGGGGTGCCCGCGGAATGAAACGCCTGATTTTGATCCTGTCGCTGATCGCGGCGCCGCTCTGGGCGGTGCAGCCTGACGAGGTGCTGGACGATCCCGCGCTCGAATCCCGCGCGCGGGACCTGAGTGAGGGGCTGCGCTGCCTTGTCTGTCGCAACGAGAGCATCGACGAATCCAATGCCGAGCTGGCCCGCGACCTGCGTCTGTTGTTGCGCGAACGGCTGGTGGCGGGGGATACCGACGAACAGGCGGTGGCCTATATCGTAGACCGCTACGGCGAATACGTGCTGCTGAAACCCACAACCACGGGGGCCAACTGGCTGCTTTGGCTGGCCGGTCCCCTGATGCTGCTGGCGGCGGCGGGCATGGGCTGGGGTTTTGTGCGCGGGCGGGCCATGGCGGCACCCGCGACCGAAACGGCTCTCAACCCCGAAGAGCAGGAGCGCCTGCGCCGTATTCTGGAAGAGTGACGCGCGGTTTCGCTTTCCCAACACGTCAACTTGCGCCAGTTTGCGGCGCATCAGCATCCAACCGGGGGTCTCTACGCATGCAATACGACACCATCTCTCTGGACATCGCCGATGGTCTGGCGGTTCTGACCCTGAACCGCCCTGACAAGATGAACGCGCTGACCAGCCGGATGCGGGCCGAGATCACCCATGCGATGAAGGCCGCCGGGCGCGAAGCGCGCGCCATCGTGCTGACGGGGGCTGGCCGTGCGTTTTGCACCGGTCAGGATCTGGGTGATGCGGGCAGTTCCGGCAAGATCGACCTCGAACGCACCCTGCGCGACGAATACAACCCCATGCTCGAGGCGATTTATGATTGCCCGGTACCGACCATCGCTGCGGTGAACGGGCCCGCGGCGGGGGCAGGGGCCAATCTGGCGCTCTGTGCCGATGTGGTGATCGCAACCGAAAGCGCCTATTTCCTGCAGGCCTTTGCCCGCATCGGCCTGATGCCCGATGCCGGCGGTACCTGGTTCCTGCCGCGCCAGATGGGGCTGGCCAAGGCGATGGGTGCGGCACTGTTCGCCGACAAGATCGACGCCCGCCAGGCCGAGGCTTGGGGCATGATCTGGGAGGCTGTGCCGGATGCCGACTTCGACGCCCATTGGCGCAAGCGCGCTGCCTATCTGGCCAATGGCCCCACCGCTGCATTCGCCAATATCAAGAAAGCGATCCGGGGCACTTATGGCACCGCGCTGTCCGACCAGCTGGCGACCGAGGCGCATTTGCAGGGCGAATGCGGCCGCAGCCGCGATTTTCAGGAAGGCGTCGTTGCCTTCATGGAAAAGCGCGCCGCCAAGTTTGAAGGTCGGTGAACGAAGGCCGGATTGACAACCGACCATGTAGGCTGGGCATCATGGCGACATGAGCGTGCCCAGCCATAGCCCCGATGCGGCCGTCCTGGAACATCTGACCGGGCGAAACCGGGGACTCTATTCCTGGATCACTTCGGATCGGGTCGAGCTGCTGATTGACCGCGATGGGTGGCTGCGGGTGCTGGCACCGGGAGACGTCGGTATCCCCGGAGAGTTGATTGCGCGGGTGCGACGTCAAGAGGGGGTCTATCATCTTATCACCGCGCCGGGCGCGCGGGTCTGGGTCAATCGTCAGCCGGTCGAGGCCGCTGTCCTGTCCCATGGCGATGTGATCGAGTTCGGCGAGCAGGGGCCGCTGTCGCGTCTGCGTATCTATGACGAACGTCGCCGCCCGCATCCCACCCTGGCCGAGATGTTGGGGGACGCGCTCAGCTATCTGCGCACCAGCCGCCGCCCGATGCTGGCCCGCCTGCCGCGCGCGGCGGGGATGTTCCTGGCCCGGCTCCTGGGCAACGGGGCCTTGCTGTTTCGTGGGCTGGTCTTGCTTGGCCTCGTGGCGCTGGCGGCTCTGGCGGTCTGGCAGATTCGCGCCGACCGCGCCCTACGCGCTCAATATGAAAGCGGCCGTTTTCAGGTCGAGGCGCTGGCCTCGGCCCTGGCAGAGGCGCGGCGCGAGGCGATCCGGCCCGGCGATCTGGACGCGCTCCAGGACGAGATCGGCATCCGCCTGCAACTGAATGCCGAGCGGCTCGACACGCTCGAGGAGCGCTCAGGCGCCGGGACCCGCGTGATTTCGACCGCTGCGGGGTCGGTGGCCTTCATCCAGGGCGGCTATGGGTTGCGTCACCGCGACAGTGGCCGGATGTTGCGCCACGTGCTGGATGCGGCAGGCAACCGGCTGATGCTGCCGAACGGGCAGCCGATGCTCTCGCTCGACGGCACCGGGCCGGTGGCCGAGGTACAGTATACCGGCACCGGTTTCGTGCTGGCGGATACCGGGCTTATCGCCACCAACCGTCATGTTGCCGTCCCATGGGAAAAATCCGCCGCCATGGGCTTTGGCGGGGACGCGATGGAGCCGGTCTTTACCCGCTTCATCGCCTATTTTCCGGCCCGGCCCGATCCGGTCGACCTGGAGGTGCGGGGCCTGAGCGACAGTGCCGATCTGGCGCTTGTGGCACCCGTCGCGCCGGTCGATTTGCCGCCGGGCCTGCCGCTGGCCGAGGCTGCGCCGCCGCCGGGGCTCGAGGTGCTGGTGATGGGCTATCCGACCGGGCTGATGTCGATGCTGGCGCGCTCGGGCACCGGTTTCGTCGAGGAGTTGCGCGGTGCCGGTGTCACCGGGTTCTGGGAGGTGGCGGCGCGGCTTGCGGGCGAGGGGCTGATCTGGCCGCTGGCCAGCCGGGGCATCGTTGGGCAGGTGACCCCTGCACTGGTGACCTATGATGCCGAAACCACCCATGGCGGCAGCGGCGGGCCGGTGCTGAACCTGCGCGGTCAGGTGGTGGCGGTCAATACCGCGATCCTGCCGGATTTCGGCGGCTCGAACCTGGGCGTGCCGGTGGCGCGGCTGCGGGCGCTGCTGAACGCGCCCGCAGACTAAGCGCCAGGCTCAGGCGCGGCGGCGGCGGCCACTGCGCGCGCGGCGCTCGGGGCCCGCATCGTCACCGGTGCCGTCCGAGGCCGAGGTGAAGGGGCCGATCTTGTCCACGATCTCCTCCAGCGTCGGACGGTCGCCACGCGGGGTAGTGTCCAGCGCCGCCCGCATCGCGGTCAGGTGCGCGGGCATGGTGCCGCAGCAGCCGCCGATGATCTTGGCGCCGGCATCTCGGGCCATGGTGGCATAGACGCCCATCAGCTCGGGCGTGCCGTCGTAATGGATGTGACCATCGACATATTTCGGAATGCCGGCATTGCCCTTGGAGATGATCGGGCGTTCGGTGCCCTGGGCAACAAAGCCCAGCACCGTGCGCAGGATGTCCGAGGCGCCTGTGCCGCAATTGGCGCCAAAGGCCAGCGGCGGGTTGGGCAGGGTTTCGACCAGTTGCGCCATATCGGCCGAGGTGACGCCCATCATCGTGCGCCCGGCAGTGTCGAAACTCATGGTGCCGCACCAGGGCATGCCAGCCAGCGCAAAGGCCTCGGCGGCGGCGCGAAACTCCTCGGGGGCGCTGATCGTTTCCAGCCACAGCACGTCGACGCCGCCCTCTTTCAGGCCCTCTGCCTGTTCGTGGAACATCTCGACCGCGGCGGCATGGCTGAGAGCGCCCACCGGTTCCATGATCTCGCCGGTGGGTCCGACCGATCCGGCCACGATCACCTTGCGCCCGGCGCGGTCCGCGACCTCGCGGCCCAGCTCGGCGCCGATCCGGTTCAGCTCGCGCACGCGGCCTTGGGCGTCGTGCAGTTTCAGCCGCGCGGCGGTGCCGCCAAAAGTGTTGGTCAGGAACAGATCGCTGCCCGCATCGACCGAGCCCTGATACAGCGCGCGGATCTTGTCGGGCTCATCGGTGTTCCACAGCTCGGGCGCGTCGCCCGATTGCAGGCCCATGGCGAACAGGTTGGTGCCGGTGGCGCCATCGGCCAGCAGCACGTCATGGCTGGCCAGCATGTCTGCAAATGCGTTGGTCATGGTCTTGCGACTCCCCGATTGCGCGGCGCCCGCAGGGCCCGCCTTGATGGGCAGATGTGTCACGTTCCCGTGAGAGAGGCAAATTCAAACTCTTCATCATGATCATGAGCCGACTGTGGATGGTGCCGGGCCAGCGGTGGTGGCGCCTGTACGTGGCGGGTCAGGTCGAGCGCGGCCACCGCCATCACGGTCCAGCCGGGTGCGGCCATGTAAAGCGGTTGCCAGCGGGGGGCGAAACTGTCCTTGAACCGGCGCAGACCTTCAAAGCCGCGACCCAATAGCCCGCATGGCACCGCTGCCAGTGACAGCCGGGGCACCCGTGCCGCAGCGGCAACGGTCAGTGCCTCGACCACCAGCGCATGCATGGTGCCCTCGGGTGCGTCCGGGCGAACCCGCATCAAGTCAAGGCACCATTCGTCCCGGCTGCGGTGAAAGCTGACGAACCCTTCGAGCCGTGGGCCGCGCCAGGCCAGGAATACCGCCTGTCGGGCGAGGTAACTGGGCGCAAAGCGGCCCATGGTAAGCCCCCATGCCCGTCCGTTCACGCTTTGCCACAGTCTGTCGACCTCGGCCATCTGGGCCAGCGGGAGGGCACTGGCCCGGCAGGTCCGCAAGCCCGCGCGCACCGCATGGCGCAGCTTGCGCCGGATCTGGCGCCGCCCCGCGCCCTCGGTGGTAAACGTGGCGGGCACCAGCGTCGCTTCGTTCGAGACATGTCGCACGCGCCAGCCTGCGCGCCGGGCCGAGACTGCGACCCGGGCCGAGCACTTGTAGACCAGTGCGCAGAGATTGCGCTGCGCCGCCCGGTACGACAGCAGGGACAGATCGGGGTGACGGCCGCCACAGACCGGATCGAACAGCATGATCAGGCTCTGATCGGTCTCGACCACGGCCATGTCGGCAAACCCGCCGCTCAGCACATAGCCGTGCGATTGCGTCACTACGGCGGTTTCGGCGCGGGGGCGTGCGGGCGGGTGGTAATGCCCCAACCTTGACAGACGGCTCTGCCGCCTCAGCCGCAGGTCGGGCGGCGACAGCAGCAGCGGCACCGCCACCAGCGCCGGCAGGGCCACATAGATCAGCCGATAGGCCAGCACCGCCGCCATCAGCTCGGCCTCGGGTTGCGTGATCAGCAGTGACAGCAGCGTCAGTTCGAACGCCCCCAGCCCGCCCGGTGCCCCGGATAGAAGCCCCGCCGCCAGTGCCAGCACATAGGCCGTGAGCAGCAAGGGCAGATCGACCCAGGACAGGCCAGGCAGCAGCACCGCCAGCACCAGCGCTGCCGCCGCCAGGTCCAGCGCCGCCCAGCCCAGGATCGCCCCCAGCGCCCGCAGGCTGGGCAGGCCCAACGTGATGCGCCCCAGCCGCAGCCGTGGCAGCAGGAACAGGACCACCCCGATCGGCAGCAGCAGCGCCATCCCCGCCAGCCCCGTTTGCCGCAACCCCGGCAGTGGTGGCGCGATCAGGCACAGGACCGAGGCCCATAAGGCCAGCGCCAGCAGAAAGGTGACCGCGACGAAGGCGGTCAGGCACAGGACCGAGGCCCATAAGGCCAGCGCCAGCAGAAAGGTGACCGCGACGAAGGCGGTCAGGCGCAACGCCAGCGCCGGGGTCAAATCGCCGATCAAGCGCCAGCGGGCGAATGCGCCGCTCAGCACGCCGCAGCCACAGAACTGAGAAAAGCCGATGGCGGCCATACCGCAGAGCCGGGCCTGCCGCTGCGCCAGACCGGTCCGGAAATGCCGGTGCGCCACGCCGTCATAGCGGCCCACCGACCAGAAACTGACCACCGTCGCCAGCAACGCCACCGCCAGCCGCCAGACGGGCAGGCCGGACAGGGCCTCGGTCACCGCGCCCGGCTCCATCGCCGCCAGACGCTCGACCAGCATCCACAACAGCCAAAGGGTGAGCGCAATCGTGCCGCCAAGACGCAGCAGCAGACCGGTCAGGCGGGGGAACGAAGGGACGGGTCGATGCATGCGGGGTCCTTTGGCAATTGGCCAAAGACTAGCCGCGCATCCCTTTCCCAAAAGTAAACCCGCAAGCAGGTGCTTGCGGGTTCTCCATGCGATTGAAACCGCATCAGAAATTGCGCGGTTCAGCCCGCTTCGCCCATGATCTGCGCCTTGGCCTCGGGCAGCAGTTCTGCCATCTTGGCGCGCACCGTATCGGCATCGGCCAGCCCGTCCAGATCGGCGGTGACCTTGCGCACCACGTCCTCGTGGCCGGCCTCTTCGAAATCGGCGATCACGACGGTCTTGGCATAGGCGGCGGCCTCGTCGCCGGTCTTGCCCATCAGGCCAGCAGCCCACAGGCCCAGCATCTTGTTGCAGCGGGCCTGAGCCTTGAACTGCATTTCCTCGTCATGGGCGAACTTGGCTTCAAACGCGTGTTCGCGATCGTCGAAGGTGGTCATGGGTTGCGTCCCCTCAGTGAATTGTGCTCTGCTTCTGATATGCCGTTCGCGGGGGCAGACCGCAAGAGGCAGCGGTAACCTTGCGACACTGCGGCGCTTGCCGTATGAGAGCGCCATGACGGGGGACTCATTTCCCCGCCCCAGTCGGAAAGGTCGCAGATGGCGCGTCGCACCAAGATTTACGAAGGCAAGGCCAAGATCCTGTACGAAGGCCCGGAACCGGGCACCATCGTGCAGTACTTCAAGGATGACGCCACCGCCTTCAACGCCCAGAAAAAGGACGTGATCGAAGGCAAGGGCGTTCTGAACAACCGCCTGAGCGAATATTTCATGACCGGTCTGGCCCAGATCGGCGTGCCGACCCATTTCATCCGCCGTCTCAACATGCGCGAACAACTGGTGCGCGCCTGCGAGATCGTGCCGCTGGAAGTGATCGTGCGCAACTTTGCCGCCGGCACCATGTCGAAACGGCTGGGCATCGAAGAGGGCACGCAACTGCCGCGCCCGATCGTGGAATATTGCCTCAAGAATGACGAGCTGGGCGACCCGCTGGTGACCGAGGAGCATATCGCCGCCTTCGGCTGGGCCAGCCAGCAGGACATGGACGATATCCTGAGCCTGGCGCTGCGGGTGAACGATTACCTCTCGGGGCTGATGTATGGCGTCGGCATCAAGCTGATCGACTTCAAGATCGAGATCGGCCGGGTCTACGAGAACGACTATCCGCGCCTGATCATCGCCGACGAGATCAGCCCCGACAGCTGTCGTCTGTGGGATATCGCCACCGGGCAGAAGCTGGACAAGGACGTGTTCCGCCGCGACCTGGGCAGCCTGACCGATGCCTATTCCGAGGTGGCCCGCCGCCTGGGCGTGATCCCGAAAAGCCAGGTGACGAAACCGACGCTGATCAACTGAGGTCGGGACGGCGCAGGAAATCGGGACATTGCGTCGGCGGATGGCGACCGCCGCGCGCAACAGATCGAAACAGCTATGCGGGCGCGCGACCGGCCCTGTGAGGGGTGGCGCTGCGCGGTCCGGCAGGAGCAGGATGAAGGACAAGGAAAGATGAAGGCACGCGTGCATGTGATGCTCAAGAACGGGGTACTCGATCCGCAGGGTGAGGCGGTGCGCCACGCGCTTGGCGCCATGGGCTTTGACAAGGTGACCGGTGTCCGCCAGGGCAAGGTGATCGACCTCGATCTGGTCGAAGGCGCCACCGAGGCCGACGTGGCCGAGATGTGCGAAAAGCTGCTCGCCAACACGGTCATCGAACGCTACGAGATCGAGCTGGTCTGAGCCATGCGCGCCGCGCAGCTGACCGCCTGGCGCCAGCCCCTGACGCTGGCGACCCTGCCGGACCCGACACCGGGACCGGGAGAGGTGGTGCTGCGCGTGCTGGCCTGCGGGGTGTGCCGGTCTGACTGGCATGCCTGGACCGGGGCCGACCCGGATGTGGTTCTGCCCATGGTGCCGGGCCACGAATTCTGCGGCGAGGTGGTGGCGCTGGGGACCGGTGTCAGCCGCTGGCGGCCGGGCGACCGGGTGATCGCGCCCTTTATCCTGGCCTGCGGGCGCTGCGGCGATTGCGCGGCCGGACATCAGACCATCTGCGCCAACCAGCAGGTGCCGGGCTTTACCCGCGATGGCGCCTTTGCCGAGCTGATCGCGGTGCCCTTTGCCGATACCAACCTGACCGCCTTGCCCGAGAGCCTGCCACCGCATGTGGCCGCCGGCCTTGGCTGCCGGGTCACCACCGCCTGGCAGGCGCTGGTGGGCCGCGCCGAGCTGCGTCCGGGCGAATGGCTGGCGGTGTTTGGCGGCGGCGGCGTCGGATTGTCGGCGCTGCTTCTGGGCCGCGCGCTTGGCGCACGCGTCGTCGTGGTCGATGTGGTCGAAGACAAACTGACCCATGCCAAAAGCCTTGGGGCCGACGCGGTGGTCAACGCCGCCGAAACCGACGCGGCCGAGGCAGTGCGCGAGCTGACCGGCGGCGGCGCCCATGTCGCCATCGAGGCGCTGGGGATCGCCGCCACCATGACCGGCGCCATGCGGGCCCTGCGCAAGCTGGGCCGGCTGGTGATGATCGGCATGCCGGCCGGCGAGCATACGGCCATGACCCTGCCGATGGATGTGCTCTATTCCGGGCAACTGACCCTGCAAGGCACCCGCGGCATGCCCGCCTGGCGCTATCCCTCGCTTCTCTCTCTCATCGACGGCGGCCATGTGGACCTGTCGCCCTTGGTGACCCGCACCATCACCCTGTCCCAGGCAAGCGCCGAGCTTGCCGCCTTTGACCGTCCCGCCCCGCCGGGCGTGGCGGTGATCACCGATTTTGCTAGCTAGGAGGTCTCGCCCATGCGCGCAGCCGTTGTCGTCTTTCCCGGATCGAATTGCGACCGGGACCTGGCCGTGGCCTTTGAACAGGCCGGTTTCGATGTCTCGATGGTCTGGCACAAGGATGCCAGCCTGCCGCAGGGGATCGACATTGTCGGCATTCCCGGCGGCTTCAGCTATGGCGACTATCTGCGCTGTGGTGCCATTGCCGCGCAATCGCCGATCTGCAAGGCGGTGGTCGAGCATACCGAGCGTGGCGGCTATGCCCTGGGCGTGTGCAACGGGTTCCAGGTGCTGACCGAAACCGGCATCCTGCCCGGCGCCCTGCTGCGCAATGCCGGTCTGAAATACATCTGCAAGACCGTTGAGCTGAAGGTCGAGACCTCGAACAGCGTCTTTACCGAGGGCTACAATGCAGGCGACGTGATCGGTATCCCGATCGCCCATCACGACGGCAACTATTATGCCGATGACGAGACGCTGGCCGCGCTCAGGGCCGAGGACCGGATCGCCTTCACCTATACCGACAACCCCAATGGCGCGCGCGACGATATCGCCGGCATTCTCAGCGCCAACCGCCGGGTGCTGGGGATGATGCCGCATCCCGAACGGGCCGCCGATGCGGGCCATGGTGGCACCGACGGGGTGGCGCTCTTCCGCGCATTGGCGGGGGCGCTGACCCCGGCGTGACTTGAGCAACGCGCCCCGCGCGCGTAGCCTGATCCCATGAGTACCGCGCGCAAAGACCCCAAGGGACAGAACTGGATCCGCACCGGCCAGCTCAGCTGGCGGGTGCGGGCGGCGCTGGTGCTGCTGCTGCTGAGCGCGACCGCGACGGTCTGGGTCACCAACAGGCTGCTGACCGACCGCTTTACCGAAAGCACCCGCAACCGGGCCGAGCTGCGGCTGGCGCTTTATTCCGGCAACCTGCTCAGCGAACTCAGACGCAACGCGATCGTGCCACAGCTGCTGGCGCGCGACCCGACGCTGATCGCGGCGCTGCAATCGAGCGATTTCTCGCAATCGACCCAGCGGCTGATCTCCTTTGTCGAGGAAATCGGCGCCGCCTCGCTGATGCTGCTCGACCGCGACGGGCGCACCGTCGCCGCGACCGACCGCAACCGGTTGGGCGAACAGCACCGCTCGGCGGCCTATTTCGTTGATCCGGTGCGATCCAATTCCACCGTGTTCTCGACCATCCAGCGAGAGGCGGGCGGCTACAGCTTTACCTATTCCCGCAGGCTGGAGGACAGTTCCGGCGTGCTGGGCGTGATCGTGGTCGAGGTCGATCTGCAAAAGTTCGAACGCGCATGGTCGGGGATTTCGGACGCGGTGTTCGTCACCAATTCCGCGGGCACCATCATCCTGGCCACCGAGCCGCGCTGGCGCGGTCTGGCCCCGGCCCAGGCGCTGAGCCAGCAGACGCCAGAGAACGCCATCGAACGGGCGATCCGGGTGACCGCCGACTGGACCGCGCTGCCCGCTGACGCCTATCTGCGCGGCGAGGCGGTGATGCGGATGGACAGCCGCATCCCGTTCCGGGGCTGGCAGATGACCTCGTTCACCACATATGCCTCGATCCGCGAGCGGGTGAACGGGGTACTGGCGCTGGAGATCATGGGATTCGCGATTCTTCTGGCGCTCAGCTTCTATGCGTTGAGCCGGCGCACCGCGTTCCGCATGGCGCTGTTCCAGCGCGAGTCGGCGGAGCTTCGCGCGCTCAATGCCCGGCTACAGCGGGAAATCGCCGAACGTGAGCGGGTGCAAAAGACCCTCGAAGTGGCCGAACAGACGCTGGCGCAAAGCTCGAAACTGGCCGCCCTGGGCGAGATGTCGGCCGCGGTCAGCCACGAGTTGAACCAGCCGCTGGCGGCGATGAAGACCTATCTGGCCGGCGCCCGCCTGCTGCTGCGCCGCAACCGCCCCGAAGAGGCGCTGTCGAGCTTTGGCCGCATCGACGACCTGATCGAGCGGATGGGGGCGATCACGCGGCAGCTGAAATCCTATGCCCGCAAGGGGCAAGAGGCGCTTTCGCCAATAAACATGGGCGATGCGCTGGCGGCCTCGCTGGCGATGATGGAACCGCAGCTGCGCCAGCGGCAGGTGCAGATCACCCAGATCCTGCCGGATCGACCGGTATTCGTGATGGGCGACCGGATGCGGATCGAACAGGTCATGGTCAACCTCTTGCGCAATGCGCTCGACGCCACCAAATCGGTGCGCGACCCCGAGGTCGAGATCATCCTGGCCGCGGGCGAGACCGCCACCCTGACGGTGCGCGACAATGGTCACGGGATCCGTGATTTCGAGAATATCTTTGAGCCGTTCTACACCACCAAACAGCCCGGCGACGGGGTGGGCCTGGGCCTTGCAATCTCCTCGGGGATCGTCAACGACCTTGGCGGGCGCCTGACGGCGCGGAACGGGCAACATGGCGGTGCCGTTTTCGAGATGCAATTGCCGATCCTCGAAGACGGTCTGGAAGCCGCGGAATGAAGAGGGAAAACCCTATGGCACAGGCGATGAAGATTGCGATTGTCGACGACGAACAGGACATGCGCCAGTCGATCAGCCAGTGGCTGGCCCTGTCGGGCTATGACACCGAAACCTTTGCCAGCGCCGAGGAGGCGCTGAAGGTTCTGGGATCGGATTATCCCGGCATCGTCATCTCGGATATCAAGATGCCGGGCATGGACGGCATGCAGTTTCTGAAAAAGCTGATGGGGGCGGACAGCTCGCTGCCGGTGATCATGATCACTGGCCATGGCGACGTGCCAATGGCGGTCGAGGCGATGCGGGTCGGCGCCTTCGACTTTCTGGAAAAGCCGTTCAACCCCGACCGGATGTCCGACCTGGCCAAGCGCGCCAGCAATGCGCGCCGGCTGACGCTGGACAACCGGGCGCTCAGGCGCGAGCTGAGCGATGGCAGCCAGATCATGAAAAAGCTAATCGGCACCAGCCCGGTGATGGAGCGGCTGCGCGAGGACATTCTGGACCTGGGTCAGGCCGACGGCCATGTGCTTATCGACGGTGAGACCGGCACCGGCAAGACCCTGGTGGCGCATGCGCTGCATGCGGTGGGCAGCCGCGCGGGCAAGAAATTCGTGCTGGTCTCGTGTTCGGCGCTGGAGGAAGAGGCGCTGTCAAAGCGGCTCTTTGGCCCGATGATCCCCGAGGATGCGCAATTGCCCGCCATCGAGGAGGCGCGCGGTGGCACGCTGGTGCTGGAAGATATCGAGTCGCTCAGCGATGCGCTTCAGGCCAAGCTGTTGTCGGTGATGAACCAGCAGGGCACGCCGGCCGAAACCCGGATCGTGGCCATCTCGAACCTGCAAGAGGCGGGCAAGACCAGCGAGGACGTGCTGCGCCCGGACCTGTTCTATCGCCTGGCCGCGCTGCGCCTGACCATGCCGCCGCTGCGCCAGCGGGGCGAGGATATCCTGACGCTGTTCACCCGGCTCAGCGAGCAGTTCGCCGAGGAATACGGCTGTGACGCGCCGCAGGTCAGCGCGCAGGAGGCCGCGCAGCTGTTGCAGGCGCCCTGGCCGGGTAACGTGCGTCAGCTGATCAACATCGCCGAACGCGCGGTGCTGCAGGCGCGGCGCGGCTCGGGCACTATCGCTTCGCTCCTGATGTCCGATCACGAGGACATGCAGCCGGTGATGACCACCGAGGGCAAGCCGCTCAAGGAATATGTCGAGGCGTTCGAGCGGATGCTGATCGACAACACCATGCGGCGGCACAAGGGCTCGATTGCGGCGGTGATGGACGAGCTGTGCCTGCCGCGCCGGACCCTGAACGAGAAGATGGCGAAGTACGGGCTTCAGCGCTCGGATTACCTCTGATCCAACCCGGCGGCGACGGCTCTCACGGGCGCGGCCAGCGCCGCCGAGGTATGGCTGGCCGATCCTGGGCCACCTACAGCGACCGGAAGGCGTCGGCGGCGTCGCCTTCCGGGCGGCTTTTGGCCGTGTTCGGGGGCCTATGGGCCCCTTGACCCTCGTGAACATGCACTTTGCCCATTGTCTTTTCCACAGCACTGCTTTTATTGTGACAGAACGGGGCGGCCCCAAGGGTTCCTTGCTCCCGCACCCAATAGAGTTTCGCTGCTCTGCCCCCGCTGGCACAGATCCCGGAGACAAAGCAGACCGATTGGCCCCTGACCGGGGCAATACAATGCCTTCGCCCGCTTGCCGGGTGACAGGAATAAATGGGCAGGCCCGGGAAACGCCCGACCTGTCGGAGAAGAACCGCGATGACGCGCGCGCAACTTTCGAGTGGACGAGCAGAGGGGCAAAACGCCGATCTCTGCCGCGCGGCGTCTCCAATCGCCCTGACAAGACACCCGCCAAATCGTACCCCCCTTAGGACGGTTCTACCGCCTGGGAGGTTGCGCATTGCGCGGTGCACCAAGGAAACATGGCAAAGAAGATGCTCATTGATGCCACCCACGCGGAGGAAACCCGCGTCGTGGTGGTCGACGGCAACAAGGTCGAGGAATTCGATTTTGAGTCCGAAAACAAACGCCAGCTAGCTGGCAATATCTATCTGGCAAAGGTCACGCGGGTCGAACCCTCGCTCCAGGCGGCTTTTGTCGACTATGGCGGAAACCGGCACGGGTTCCTCGCCTTTTCGGAAATCCATCCCGATTACTACCAGATCCCCGTCGCCGACCGGCAGGCGTTGATGGAGGAGGAGCGCGCTTATGCCGAGGCGCAGAAGGCGCGAGACGAGGATGAAGAGGGCGGCAAGTCGCGCCCGAAGCCCAAGCGCAGCCGCAGCCGCTCGCGCAGCAAGGCCGAAAGCCTGCGTTCCTCGGACCCGGTCCAAACCATGGACGTGACCGAGACCGAGATCAGCGGCATGGAGACCATCGACCTCGACGATGACGAGGATCGTGATGTGCTGGACGTTCCCGAGGGCAGCTCGCCGATGGAGCGTGTGGCCGACACCCCGGTAGAAGAACCCGAGGACGGGGCCGATGAGGCCACGGAACAGGCCGAGGACGAGGCTGCTGATACGACCGATTACACCGCTACGGCCAAGGCCGACGGTGACACCACGCAGGACAGTGCCGAGGATCGCGCCGACGACGCCGATGACGAGGATGAGGACGCGGATGATGGCGAGGATACGCCGCGCCCCCGTCGCGGCAAGGCTGATGCCGCCTCAAAGGATGACAGCATCGAATCCATCGCCGAAGAGGACGATGCCGAGGATCTGCGCCCGGTCCGCAAGCCGCGCGCGCGCAAGTACAAGATCCAGGAAGTGGTCAAGGTGCGCCAGGTCATGCTGGTGCAGGTCGTCAAGGAAGAGCGCGGCAACAAGGGCGCGGCGCTTACCACCTATCTGAGCCTTGCGGGCCGCTATTGCGTCCTGATGCCGAACACCGCGCGTGGCGGTGGCATCAGCCGCAAGATCACCAACGCCGTCGACCGCAAGAAGCTGAAAGAGATCGCCGCCGAAATGGACGTGCCCCAGGGCGCGGGCCTGATCGTGCGCACCGCCGGTGCCAAGCGCACCAAGGCCGAGATCAAGCGCGACTATGAATACCTCCAGCGCATGTGGGAGCAGATCCGCGAGTTGACGCTGAAATCCATCGCGCCAGCCAAGATCTATGAAGAAGGCGACCTGATCAAACGCTCGATCCGCGACCTTTACAATCGCGACATCGACGAGGTTCTGGTCGAGGGCGAAGGCGGCTACCGCATCGCCAAGGACTTCATGAAGATGATCATGCCCAGCCACGCCAAGAACGTGCAGCGGTATGAGGACCAGTTGCCGCTGTTCGCGCGTTTCCAGGTGGAAAGCTACCTGAACTCGATGTTCAACCCGACGGTGCAGCTGAAATCCGGCGGCTATATCGTGATCGGCGTGACCGAGGCGCTGGTGGCGATCGACGTCAACTCTGGCCGCGCCACCAAGGAAGGCTCGATCGAGGAAACCGCGCTCAAGACCAACCTCGAGGCCGCCGAAGAGGTGGCCCGCCAGCTGCGCCTGCGCGACCTGGCCGGTCTGATCGTGATCGACTTCATCGACATGGATGAGCGCAAGAATAACGCCGCCGTCGAGAAGCGCCTGAAGGACAAGCTGAAATCCGACCGTGCCCGCATCCAGGTGGGCCGGATCTCGGGCTTTGGCCTGCTCGAGATGAGCCGCCAGCGTCTGCGCCCCGGCATGATCGAGGCCACCACGCAGCCGTGTCCCTCGTGCCACGGCACTGGCCTGATCCGTTCCGACGACAACATGGCGCTGAGCATCCTGCGCCAGATCGAGGAGGAAGGCACTCGCCGCCGCTCGCGCGAGGTGCTGGTGCGCTGCCCGGTGGGCATTGCCAACTATCTGATGAACCAGAAACGCGAGCATATCGCGCAGATCGAGGCGCGCTATGGTCTGAGCGTGCGGATCGAGGGCGACGCGCACCTGGTCAGCCCCGATTTCAGCCTTGAGAAGTTCAAGACCGCAACCCGCGCGGTGCCGCAGGCCCAGGCGCCCGTGGTCTCGGTCGACTCGCGGCTGATGGATCAGGTCGACGCCGACGAGGCCGCCGAGGACGAGGACGAGGTAGACGAGCCACGCACCGAGAAACCGGCCGAGAACGATGGCGACGGCAAGCCCAAGCGCAAGCGGCGGCGGCGGCGGCGGCGCAAGAGCGGTGGCAATGGCGGCGAGGATGGCGCCAACGACACCGACGGCAATGATGACGCGGGTGACGATTCCGCCTCGGATGACGGAGACGACGTGAGCGGGGCCGAGGCGCCTGCCGAGGCAGAACCTGCAACCGAGACCGAAAGCGACGAGGAGGCGGCTCCGGCCAAGACCACGCGCAAGCGGACCCGCACGCGCAAGAAACCGGTCAAGGCCGAAGCGGCTGCTGAAGCAGCCACCGACGAGGTGGTGAGCGATGAGGTTTCTGCCGCAACTGAGGCTGAGTCCGAGGCTGAGGCTGAGTCGGCACCGGTCAAGAAGACGCCGAAGCCGCGCAAACCGCGCAGCCGCAGCAAGAAGGCCGAAACCCCTGCCGAGCCCGTCGCAACCGAGGCTGTGGCAGAACCCGGCGCCGAGGCCGTCCCGGTCGCGGCGGATGCCGCTACTGCTATGACCGACACTCGTGCCGAGGCAGAGACAGCTCCGGTCGAAGCGGCACAGGTCGACACTCCGGTCGAGGTCGAAGCACCCGCCGAGGCGGCCAAGCCCGAGGGAGAGGCAGAGCCGGTGATGCCCGTCGAGGCCAATGCAGGTCAGGCCGAGGTGACTGCCGAGGAAATCGCTCAGCCCGCCGAGGAAGCGCCTGCGACGCAGGCGGAGCCGGACGCGGAGCTCGCGCCAGAACTAGCGCAGGCAGAGGAACAACCCACGCCTGAACTGGCGGTGGCCGAGGCTGAGCCGGAACCCGACAGTCCAGCCAAGCCCAAGCGGCGCGGCTGGTGGTCGCTAGGACAGTAACGGAAAAGGCGGGCCCCTCAGGGACCCGCCTTTTTCATTCCGCGCGGCGGATCAGGTAAATCTGGTGATCGACGGCGTCCTCCTGACCGATCAGCACATGACCGGCTTCGGCGCAGAAATGCGGTACGTCCACCACCGCAGCCGGATCGTCGGCCAAGAGCCGCAGCACCGCGCCGGGCGCCATGGATTTCAGCCGCTTGCGGGCCTTGAGCACGGGCAGGGGGCAAAGCAGCCCCAACGCGTCGAGGGTCTCGAAATCGTCGGTCATGCCACGCAGATACGCCCGGGCCGCGCGCCTGTCCAGCGCCCGGCGCGACATTGCTACAACACGGCCACGAGGATGTGACCGCATGGCCCCGTGACGTGGCCCCCGCGATCACCTATGTGCAGGTCATGTTTGGAATAGAGATCATCGACGCGGGGCTTTTGCCCGCCATGTTCGTGGCGCTCCTTGGCGGGATCGTCAGCTTTCTCAGCCCCTGTGTGCTGCCCATCGTGCCGCCCTATCTGGCCTATATGAGCGGGGTGAGCCTGGGCGAGATCCAGGATCAGGCCGCCGCGCGGCGCAAGGCGACGCTGGCGGCACTGTTCTTTGTGCTGGGTCTGTCGACCGTCTTTCTGCTGTTGGGGTTCACGGCGTCGGCCTTTGGCGCCTTTGTGCTGTCCAATCAGGAACTCTTCGCCAAGGTCTCGGGCGTGGTGGTCATCGTGTTCGGCCTGCATTTCCTGAGTGTCTTTCGCATTCCGCTGCTGGATCGCGAGGCGCGGGTGCAGACCGGCGATGCCGGTGGCTCGGTGTTTGGCGCCTATGTGCTGGGGCTGGCCTTTGCCTTTGGCTGGACGCCCTGTATCGGGCCGCAGCTGGGTGCGATCCTGTCGCTGGCGGCGTCCGAGGCCTCGGTGGCGCGCGGCACGCTGTTGCTGGGGGTCTATGCGGCGGGGCTGGGGGTGCCCTTCCTGTTGGCGGCCATGTTCCTCAGCCGCTCGATGGCGGTGATGAACCGGATCAAGCCGCATATGGGGCTGATCGAAAAATTGATGGGCGGGCTGTTGCTGTTTGTCGGCATCATGCTGGTCACGGGCCTCTTCACTCAGTTCAGCTGGTGGCTGCTGGAAACCTTTCCGGCGCTGGCGGTGCTGGGCTGAGCGGGGCCGGGGGGCTGTCTGCCCCCCGCCGCCGGGCCCTTGGCCCGCCGCCCCCCGAGAGTATTTTCAACCAGAAAGAAGCAGCAGGATTGTCACCGCGTGGGCTTAATCTTGCCCCAGTGATCGGCTAGGCTTGGCCCAAAGAGGTCGAGCCATGAGCAGTGTTCCATCCGCAGGTCAGGTGCGCCAACGCCGGGTGTTCTATATCCCCGGTTACGACCCGATTCATCCCCGCCGCTACCGCGAGCTTTATCGCAAGGAAAGCGCCGAGCAGGCGCGGATCTCGGGATATTCCGTCACGCTCAAGCCCAAGACCACCAAGGGCCCTTATGGCTGGCATGTCAGCTCCGAACAGGCGGGCGTGGCGGTCGAGGCGGATGTGGAGGTGCTGGTCTGGTCCGATATCGTGCGCGGCAGCATGTCGAACACGATCCCGGCCACCTATGCGCAGCTGGCACGCACCGCCTGGACCTATATCGCCTCGGGCGTGCTGTGGCGGCTGATGCGGCTGAGGAAAGGGCCGGTGATCGCCGCGCTTTACCCGGTGGGGATGCTGCTGGCACAGCTGTTCGCCGCGCTCTTGCTGGTCTGGCTGGGTTGGCGGCTGGGCGGGCTGACCGGCCTGCCATGGGTCGCGTTGATCGGTCTTGTGCTGGGGCTGTCGGCGGGGGTCTATCTGCTGCGCTGGTTTCGATCCAAGGATGGCACGTTCTTTGCCTATTACCTGATGCATGACTATGCCTATTCGGCGCGCTGGCGCGGCGCCAACCCGCCCGAGCTGGAGGTGCGGATCGGTGATTTCACCGACCGTATCGCCGGAGCACTGGCCAGGAATGTGGACGAGGTGTTGGTGGTGGGCCATTCCTCGGGCGCGCATGTGGGTGTGTCTGTGCTCGCCGATCTGATCCGGGCGGGCAGGGTGCCCGCCGATGGTCCGGCGCTGGGGTTTCTGACCCTGGGGCAGGTGGTGCCGATGGTGTCCTTCCTGCCCGAGGCGCAGCGGCTGCGCGCCGATCTGCATTACCTCTGCACCCGCAACGAGTTGGCCTGGGTCGATGTCTCGGCCCCCGGCGATGGCTGTGCATTCGCGCTGTGCGATCCTGTGGCGGTCAGCGGGGTTGCCCCGGCGACGGGCAAGCGCTGGCCGCTGGTGCTGTCAGCCGCCTTTACCCAGACGCTGAGTCCGGCCCGCTGGGCCGAGCTGCGCTGGCGTTTCTTTCGGCTGCATTTCCAGTATCTCTGCGCCTTCGATCAGGTGGGAGATTACGACTATTTCCGCATCACTGCCGGGCCGCAGACGCTGGCCGCGCGCTATCGCGACCGGGCGCCGTCGAAATCGCGGATCGAGCGGGCGGTGAGCAAATATACCGACATAGGCGCGTCATGATCCCGCCCAAACCCCCCGCGCGCCCGGACAAGGTCTCGCTCTGGCGGTATCTGAAACTATTCCGCCAGGACCTGCTGTCGGCGCAGCCCGCGCGGCTGTACCGCGCCTGGATGGCCGAGTTCCGCACGCCCTTCTTCCGGTCTTACCTGGTGAACCAACCCGATCTGGTGGACACGGTGCTGAAGGGACGGCCTGATGATTTTCCCAAATCCAACCGCATCAGCGAGGGGTTGCGGCCGCTGTTGGGCAATTCCGTCTTTCTGACCAATGGCGAGACCTGGAAACGCCAGCGGCGCATCATCGACCCGGCATTCGAGGGCGGGCGCCTGCGCGATACCTTTCCCGCCATGTGGGCGGCGTCCGAGGCGGCGGTGAACCGGCTGGCGGCACAGGCCGGGCAGGAGACCGAGATCGAAGAGGTCACCAGCCACGCGGCGGCGGACGTGATCTTCCGCACCCTGTTCTCGATCCCGATCGAGCACGAGGTGGCGGCGCAGGTGTTCACCCGGTTCCGGGCCTATCAGCGGGCGCAGCCGCTGTTGAACCTTGCGGCATTTGTGCCGGTGCCGCGCTGGGTGCCCCGGTTCCATTCGCGCGAGACCCGACGGAACGCGGCGGTGATCCGGGGGCTGATCCGGCAGCTGACAGATACCCGGATGGACGAAATCCGCGCCGGCACCGCGCCCGACGATCTGGCCACCAAGATCATGACCACCACCGACCCGCAGACCGGCGACCGGTTCGACACTGACGAGATGGTCGATCAGGTGGCGATCTTTTTCCTTGCCGGGCACGAAACCAGCGCCTCGGCGCTTGCCTGGACGCTGTATCTGATGGCGCTTTATCCCGACTGGCAGGAGAAACTGGCCGAGGAGGCGCGGACGCTGGACAGCGGCGCAGATTTCAGCGTGATGTCGAAACTGCGCCTCAGCCGCGATGTGTTCCGCGAGGCGCTGCGCCTGTATCCGCCTGTGCCGATGATGGTGCGCGAGACGACCTGCCCCGAGCGGTTCCGCGACCGCGATGTGCCCAAGGGCGCGCAGATCGTACTCAGCCCCTGGCACCTGCACCGGCACGAACGCCTGTGGGATCGACCCGACGACTTCGACCCGGCCCGCTGGCAGACCGAGAATGGCAAGACCTGCCAGCGCACGGCCTATATGCCGTTTTCGGCCGGGTCGCGCGTTTGCACCGGGGCCGGGTTCGCCATGGTCGAGGGGCCGCTGATCCTGTCGATGCTGCTGCGGCGGTTCCGGTTCGAGCGGATCGCGGGGCGCGAGCCGGTTCCGGTGGCGCATCTGACCGTGCGGGCGGCGGATGGTATCTGGCTGCGGGTGGTTGAGCGCTAACATCCTACCATCCGCGTTTGCCATACTGTATGCGGTGCCAAACGGAATCATTAGACGGGAAAGACTTATGTCCAAGGCACAAATGCGCGAACAGATGGCAAATGGCGCGGGCTTCATTGCGGCCCTGGATCAGAGCGGTGGCTCGACCCCCAAGGCGCTGGCGCTTTATGGTGTGGACGCGGCGCAATACGGCTCCGAGGAAGAGATGTTCGCCGAGATCCAGCGCATGCGCGCCCGGATCATCCTGGCCGACGATTTCACCAGCAAGAAGGTGATCGGCGCGATCCTGTTCGAACGCACCCTGGGCGAGAGCATCGAGGGCCGTGGCGTTGCCGATTACCTGTGGAACGTCAAAGGTGTGGTGCCCTTCCTCAAGATCGACAAGGGGCTCGAGGACGAGGCCAACGGCGTGCAGATGATGAAGCCGATTCCGGGCCTGGCCGCGACCCTGGCCAAGGCCGAAGGCGTCTTCGGCACCAAGGAACGCTCGGTCATCCACGAGGCCAATGCCGAAGGCATCGCCGCCGTGGTGGCACAGCAATTCGACGTGGCGCGCGAAGTGATCGCCGCCGGCATGGTGCCGATTGTCGAGCCCGAGGTGAACATCCACTCGACCACCAAGGCGCAGGCCGAGGAGATGCTGAAGGAGGAAATCCTGAAGAACCTCGATACACTTGCCGAAGGGCAGGACGTGATGCTGAAACTGACCATTCCCAGCACCGCCAACCTGTATGACGCTCTGGCCGATCATCCCCGCGTGGTGCGGGTGGTGGCGCTGTCGGGCGGCTATTCCACCGATCAGGCCTGCGACCTGCTCAGCCGGAACGGCAAGATGATCGCCTCGTTTTCGCGCGCGCTGACCGAAGGCCTGTCGAAACAGCAGTCGGATGCCGAGTTCAACACGGCCCTGGGCGGCAATATCGACAAGATCTATCGCGCCTCGCTGTAAGAGCCGCAAAATACGGGAACCGGGCCGCGATATCGCGGCCCGTTTTCATTCGGGGAGCGTGAAGTCTGCCCGCAGGCTCGCCGCCTTGTCGCGCATGACGCAGCCGTGCGCGTGATCATTAACCAGCCCCATCGCCTGCATGAAGGCAAACACCGTGGTGGGGCCGACGAATTTCCAGCCGCGTTTCTTCAGATCCTTCGACATCGCGGTCGAGGCGGGGATGATGCTGGCCGTCTGCGGCTCGGGCATCTCTTCGGGCCTGGGTTCATACGACCAGACATAGGCCGCCAGACTGCCATGTTCGTCCAGCAGATCGCCCATCCGGCGGGCATTGTTGATCACCGCTTCGATCTTGCCGCGATGGCGGATGATGCCGGCATCGCCCAGCAGCCGGGAGATATCCGTGTCGTCATAGATGGCGATGCGGGTCCAGTCGAACCCGTCGAACGCGGCGCGGAAATTCTCGCGCTTGGCGAGGATGGTGCGCCAGCTTAGGCCGGATTGAAAGCTTTCAAGGCAGAGCTTTTCGAACAGGCGCCGGTCGTCATCCACCGGATAACCCCATTCGCGGTCATGATAGTCGACGAATTCCGGCGCCGCATTGCACCAGCGACAGCGCGGCTGCCCGTCGGGGCCGGGGATCGTGGTGCTCATGCCGCGACCGCGGGCTGCAGAAAGGCGAAATCGGCGCTGGTGCGCGATGGCGTGAGTTCGAGGATCTCGGCAGTCACCACATCCTCGGCCACAAACGGATCGGTGGCGACGCGGGCCTCGACCTCGGCGCGGGTGGCGGCGCGGGCCAGGATGCCACCGCCCAGTTGCGGCTGAAGGCTGCCCGCAACATCAAAGACGCCTGCCTCAAACCCCTGTTTCAGCCAGTCCACATGGCCTGCCATGAACTCGGGCGCGCGGGCTTTGTTGTTCGAGAATTTCAGCAATATCAGGAACATTTGGCGATTTCCTCAAGTTGTCTTGGAGAGAGTGTCATCGAGCCAGCGGTGCATGTCGGCCACTTCGGTGCCCAGAAACCCTTCGTCGTGAAAGCTTTGCGCCAGCGTGGCCGCGCCCTGGCTGCGGGCCAGCAGATGCATCGCCAGTGCGGATGCGTCGGTGCCCTGTCCGGCCTCGGTGAATTGACGCTGCAACCAGTCGCGAAACAGGGTGAACAGCCCGTTGGCCTGCCCCTGCGCGGCGTGATCCAGCTTGCTGAGTTCGGTACAGAGCGAGCCGACGGGACAGCCGTAACGGGTGATCTTGGCGCGGTTCATGATCATCAGGTCGATGAAACTGGCGATGCGGGCGCGGGGGCTGTCGCCGGTGCCCTGCCAATTCTCCAGCATCTGCGCGGTGCGGGCCAGTCGCAGCCGGATCACCTCGGCCAGGATCTCGTCCTTGGTCTTGAAATGATAATAGAAATTGCCGCGCGAGATACCCACCGCCGCTGCGATATCGGCGAATGAGGTCTGCGCGAATCCCTGCCGGTAGAACAGGTCATCGGCGGCAGTGACGATCTGTTCACGGGTCTGAGCCTGTGCCATATCCAACCTCTAGGATGCATGTCCTAGAAGTTTTAGGTCAAGCGTCCTAATGCTGTCAACCCACGTTCAGCGCCTGCTTTGATACCAGTTCAGCACATAGACCCGGATGGCCGAGGCCAGGCCGGTCTCGGGGTCGCGCGCGGCATCGATATCGCCCGCCAGAACATTGATCGGTATGTCTTTTTCACGAGCGATCTCGCGAAAGGCCCGCCAGAACGCATCCTCGAGCGAGACCGAGGTTCGGTGCCCCCGCAGCGTCAGCGAACGTTTGACGGGGCGGCCGCTCATTCCTCGACCTCGTGGCCGTCATGATCGCGCCGGGCCTTGTCGGCGCGGGCGCGCTCCAGCTGTTTGTCGGCCTTGCTGCGGCCGAATTTCACCGCGTTTTCATCGGCACGCGCCTTTTTCTCGGCGCGCGCCTTCTGTTTGCGGAACTGGTTGAGGTTGACCGGTTTGCCCATCAGTCGCGCGGCCCGATCATCTGTTCGGGGCGCACCACCCGGTCAAAGGTCTCTCCATCCACAAAGCCCAGCCGCACCGCCTCTTCACGGAGGGTGGTGCCGTTCTTGTGCGCGGTCTTGGCGACCGTGGTGGCGTTGTCATAGCCTATGGTCGGCGCCAGCGCGGTGACCAGCATCAGGCTTTCGCGCATCAACTGGTCGATCCGTGCGGTGTTGGCGCGGATGCCCAGCAGCATCCGCTGTGTGAAACTGTCTGCCGCATCACCCAGAAGTTGCATGGATTGCAACAGGTTATAGGCCATCATTGGATTATAGACATTCAGCTCGAAATGCCCCTGCGAGCCTGCGAACTTGATCGCCGCATCGTTGCCCATCACATGGGCGGCGACCTGGGTCAGTGCCTCGGCCTGGGTCGGGTTGACCTTGCCCGGCATGATCGAGCTGCCGGGTTCGTTTTCGGGCAGGATCAACTCTCCCAGCCCCGACCGGGGGCCGGAACCCAGAAAACGGATATCGTTGGCGATCTTGTAACAACTGCCCGCCACCGTCGCGAGCGCGCCGGACAGGAAGACCATGGCGTCATGGGCGGCAAGCGCCTCGAACTTGTTGGGCGCGGTGACCAGCGGCAGGCCGGTGATCTCGGCCATATTGGCGGCCACCGCCTCGGCCCAGCCCGCGCTTGTATTCAGGCCGGTGCCCACGGCTGTGCCGCCCTGGGCCAGCTCATGAATGCCGGGCAAGGCGGCCTCGATCCGGGCCAGCCCCATGCGGATCTGCTGGGCATAGCCCGAAAACTCCTGTCCCAGGGTCAGCGGCGTCGCGTCCTGCGTATGGGTGCGGCCGATCTTGATGATGTCGTGGAATTCCTCGGCCTTCTGTTCGAGCCCGGCCAGCAGGGCGCGCAGCCCCGGCAACAGCACGTCGCGAGCGGTCATTGCCACCGCCACATGCATCGCGGTGGGAAAGGTGTCGTTCGAGGATTGCCCCATGTTCACATGGTCGTTCGGGTGTACCGGGTCCTTGCTGCCCAGCGTCCCGCCCAGCAGTTCGATGGCGCGGTTGGCGATCACCTCGTTGGCGTTCATGTTCGATTGCGTTCCGGACCCGGTTTGCCACACCACCAGCGGGAAATGGTCGTCCAACTGACCTGCGATAACTTCGCCCGCGGCGGCGATGATCGCATCGGTCAGGTCCGGGGCCAGCGCGCCGGTTTCCTTGTTGCGCCGGGCGCAGGCCTGTTTCACCACGCCCAGCGCGCGGATGACGGCAACGGGCTGACGCTCCCACCCGATGGGGAAATTCTGGATCGAGCGTTGGGTCTGCGCGCCCCAATACCTGTCTGCGGGAACCTCCAGCGGGCCAAAACTGTCTGTCTCGGTGCGGGTCGCGGTCATCTGCATCTCCATCTGGTGGCCTTGTTCCGTCAAAGATAGGGTCTGACGCAGGCAAGGTATAGCGCGGCAGCGATCAAATCGGAGGGGGAGGTGAACTCGTTCATTGTTCCGCCGCGCGCGGCCTGTAATATGTTCGTGAAACCCCAGTACAAAGGAGCGCCCGATGCCTGCCATCTCTCTTTCCGCCCTGACACGTCCGGTTCTGGCGCTGGCATTGCTGATCTCGCTTCTTCTGGTTCCCGATGCCTTTGCCGGAGAGGCGGCCCGCTTTGTCGGCACCTATCAAGGCAGTGCCGAGCTTCAGCGCACCGATGGTACGACCGAAATGCGCGATATGGACGTGATGATCGAGGAAACCAAGGACGGGTTCACCGTCAGTTGGTCAACCACCATCCAGAAGCCGGACGGACGTATAAAGGAAAGCGACTATTCAGTCGATTTTCTGCCCAGCACGCGTGACGGCGTCTATGCCGCCGCGATGCGACGCAACGTGTTCGGCCATACCGTGCAACTCGACCCGATGAAGGGAGAGCCCTATGTTTGGGGCCGCATTGCGGGCGATACGCTGACGGTGTTCTCGCTGTTCGTGGCCGATGACGGCGGATACGAGATGCAGCAATTCGACCGGACCCTTGCCGAGGGCGGGCTGATCCTGAATTTCTCGCGCGTCAAGAACGGTCGGCCAGCCAAGTCGGTCGAGACATTCTTGCAGAAACAATAGCCCGGTTTCGCAACGCCTGCCGCATTCTTGCAAGGATGGCGGGCGTTTTGGATGCGATCACGGATCAGGGTTTGCGGAAACTGTCCAGCGACACCACCTCGGCATCCGATTTCGGGGCTTCGGGCTCTTCCTCGACCTCGATATCGTCCTCGTCATCCTCGTCGAAATCCGGGCTTTCGAAACGCAGGCCGAATTCCACCGACGGATCGACAAAGGTGCGGATCGCGTCATAGGGGATGTAGAGGGGTTCCGGCGAGTCGCCGAAATTGAGCGTGATGGCGAACCCGTCCTCGCCGACGTCGAGATTCTCGTACCAATGCTGCATCACGATGGTCATTTCGCCCGGATAGCGATCGGCCAGCCAGTCTGCCAGTTGCACTCCCTCGTACCGGGTATCGAATGTGATGAAGAAGTGATGCGCGCCCGGCAGGCCGTGCTGTGCCACATCCGCCAGAACCGTCTTGATCAGGCCGCGCATCGCGGTGTGCATCAGGTTGCCGTAGTCGATGTCTCTCGACATGTAGTGTCCCCATTCCGTCTTGAAGCCCAGCATAGGGGATTCGGCTGGAAACAAAAGAGATCCCGGGCCGCATTTCGCAGTTAGGGCGCGTCAGAGGAAATGGCTGCCGGCGCCGGCCAGGGCCAGCAGCAGTACCGTCTCGCCCATGCCCCGGCGCAGCGGGATCATCCAGACCGCTGCCAGCGCGACCAATGCCAGGGCCAGCGGATCCAGGCTGTTCCAGTCCGGCAGGGGCAGTGCGACCGGCCCTGCGCGCAGCACCGAGATCTCGGAGAACAGCACATGCATGGCGAACCAGAGCGACAGGTTCAGGATAACGCCAACTACAGCCGCAGTTATCGCGGCCAGCGCAGCCGCTGGGCGGGGACGTCCGGCGATATGGTCAAGATAGGGCGCGGCGGTGAAAATCCAGAGAAAACAAGGAACAAAGGTCGCCCAGAGTGCAACCAGGCCCGCGGCGACCGCCAGCGCCGGACCGCCGGCCAGATGGGCGCTCAGCATCGCGACGAACTGGGTGACCAGGATCAGCGGGCCAGGGGTGGTTTCGGCCAGCCCAAGCGCGTCGATCATCTGGGCCGTGGTGATCCAGTGATATTGGTCGACCACCGTCTGTGTCATGTAGGCCAGTACGGCATAGGCGCCGCCAAAGGTGACCACGGCGAGCCGGGCCATGAACCAGCCGATATCGGCCAGCAAGGGCGGACCCGAGACGTCCAACAGTACAAGCGGGACAAGCCAGAGCGCCAGCAACGTTGCGGCGATGCGAAAGGGTGGAGGTGGCAGGGCGGATTTGCCGGCGACGCCCGGCTTGGTGCTAAGAAATCCCCAGAGCGCCGCCGCGGCGACAATCAGTGGAAACGGCAGCGACAAGGCGAAGATCGCCGAGAAGGCGAGCCCTGCGAGAAGCCAGGCTGCCGGTGAGGTCAGCGCCCGTGCCGCCAGTTTGCGCAAGGCCTCGATGACGATGACGATTACCGCCGCCTTGACGCCCAGAAACCCGGCCTGCACCACAGGCACGGTGCCGACCTGCACATAGACTGCCACCAGCGCGGCGATCACCAGCGCGCCGGGCAGCACAAACAACGCTCCCGCCAGCAGGCCGCCCGTCACCCCGCGCAGGCGCCAGCCGGCATAGGTGGCCAGTTGCATGGCTTCGGGGCCGGGCAGCAGCATGCAAAGCGATAATGCGCGCAGAAAGGTCTGCTCGTCCAGCCAGGCGCGGGCCCCGACCAGTTCGCGATGCATCAGAGCGATCTGCGCCGCCGGCCCGCCAAAGGAGAGCAGGCCGATGCGGCCAAAGACACGGGTCAACTGGGCAAGCGACGGCGGCGGGTGCCCCCCGGTTGTCGCGGCCTCCCCGCCTTGCGCGTCAGTTGCCGTCATGCCAGCGCCCCCCTCGCCATCCCGCCAAGTGCAGAGTGCTGAGCAACCCGGATCGGGAATTTGCAGCGCTGCGGCATCTCGCTATCGCGTCGGGGGGCAGGGCGTCAATGCCGCGGCGCGGTCACGCCCATTCCAGCCGCTGGCCCGTCATGCAGATGGGCAGGGTGTCTGCGGGCATTTGCCCCAGCTGCTCGAACAGCGAGATCAGGTCGAACTGGTTATAGGCCTCGACGATCTTGCCGCCCTTGTACCGGGCCATCACCTGACCCGTGACCTCGATCGGGGCGCCATTGTCGGCGCGCGAGGTATGCACATGCAGGATCGCCGACAGCCAGTCGCCGTTTTCGATCGTCTTGGGGATGTCCACCCGGATATCGCCCAGGTGATAGCGAAAGGCCGAAACGAATTCGCGGAAATCGTCGGCGCCCACCTGCATCTCGGGGATCAGTCCCTCGGCCATCGTGTCGCCGGCAAAGAAATCATCAATCGCATCGACATCGCCTTGCTCCCAAACCCGGGCATACCATTCCTTCAACAACTCGGACTTGTTCATCTGAGCCTCCATCGTCGCTGTCCTCACAATGCGCCCGATTGGTGAACGAATGCTGAATGACGTCGATGAAACGCCGATCAAAAACAGACTTATTTAGGGAAAGTGCAGGTTTCTGTTGCCAGGTACCTGCGAACCCCGCCTTACGCTGCTAGGCGCAAGGGCTTAGATTTCGGTGTTTCGGACTGCTTACGCAGCCAGAGCGACCGGAGCACGATTGTCGTTGGCAATTATGCTTTACGGACCGATAACGGTGGTACCCCGCCGAGACAAAGCTAACCCCTTTAGACGTCCGTCGATCCTGTTTCGGCCCCAAGGTCCCCCAACGAGGGTATCTGGTGGAGCCGCCGGGTACCGCCCCCGGGTCCGATCCGCTTATTACGAGCGCGTTTATGTCCATAGTTCCCGAGGGAACGGCTTGAATATAGTCGCTCCAGCAGCGGTTGCAACGGCAACCGACATCCTGCGAGGATGCCAGCCCGTTTTCCGGGGCGGAAAACGGCTCAGACCAGGCGGCGGATCGGGGCGCTGTTGCAGAAGACGATGACCTGTTCGCGATTCTGCACCGCCTCAAAACCGCGCTGGCGGACCTCGTCCAGGAAACGCTGCATTCCGACATATCGTTCGATATCGCGGGTCTTGCGGCGGATCACCTGACCATGGGTGACGGCCTTGCAGTCAAAGACATCCCGGAGCCAGATTTCGGGGGAGAATGGGTTGGTTGAGGCGAACATGCCCCGAATTTGCCCGGCAAGGGTAAATGCGCGGTTAAGACCGCGCCGCCGCGCGGGCCGCCATGACATCATCCTTGAGCGACATCGTATAGTGCATCAGCTCTGCCAGCGCGGTGTCAGCCTGCGCCGCATTCCCTGTTTCGATCGCCTCGGCGATCCGTTCATGCAGCGACACGATGGTGCTGCGCGAGCGCGCGGTAAAGGTGATCATGTTCATGAGCGGCTGCATCGCCTCGACCGCGCCCGCCAGATGATAGGACAGCACCGGATTGGCAGCCGCATCGACCAGCGCCCGGTGAAAGGCCACGTCCGATGCGCAGAACGCCTCGTCGCTGAGGTCGGGCGCCCCTTGACGCCGGATCTCGTCTCGCATCGTGGCCAGATGTGCTGCGCTACGTCGTTCCGCGGCCAGAGGTGCGCAGGCGCGTTCCAACGCGAACCGCGCCTCGCAGGCAGTGTCAAAACTGACTGCGTTCATCGACAGCAGCAGGGTCGAGGTGGTGATCTGCTGCGCCTGTGCATCCTCGAAACTCAGCCGGTTCACGAAGGCGCCGCCAAATGCACCGCGCTGGGTGCGAATCAGCGATTGTGCCGCCAGCCGCTTCAGGGCCTCGCGCACCGTGGGGCGCGACACCTGAAACTGTTCGGACAGTTCCGCCTCGGATGGCAGGCGCTCGTCCACGATCAGTGCACCCGACACGATTGCATCCTTGATTGCCTGCGCGATCTGAACCGGAAGATCGGTGGCGCTGTTGGGGTCGATCCGCATATTCAAGGCCCTGCACGTTATCGGAGCCGGCACGCGACCGGCGAGAAATCATTTGTCTGACATTTAAAAGTCTGACATTTAGACCCTAGGACGTGAGTCGGCCGAGGGCAAGAGCCGGGACCGGGTATCGCGGCGCGGGCAAGCCGGCGGATCACCGCCGTGTCACCGTATGCGCACTTGTTTGGCCCACATCCATGAACGCTCATCTGGAGGTCTGAGCATGGCAAGCATTTTCCCGTCCCGCCGGGTCCGGCGCACTCCTTTCTCCGACGGTGTCGAGGCCGCCGGTGTCAAAGGCTACACGGTCTACAATCACATGCTGCTGCCCACGGTTTTCGAGAGTCTGCAAGCGGACTGCGCGCATCTGAAGCAGCATGTGCAGGTTTGGGATGTGGCCTGCGAACGGCAGGTCAGCATCAAGGGACCCGACGCGCTGCGGCTGATGAAGCTGATCAGCCCGCGCGACATGGACCGGATGGCCGATGATCAGTGCTACTACGTGCCGACGGTCGATCATCGCGGTGGCATGCTCAACGACCCGGTGGCGGTGAAACTGGCCGCCGATCATTATTGGCTGTCGCTGGCTGACGGAGATCTGCTGCAATTTGCGCTGGGGATTGCCATCGCCCGGGGCTTTGATGTCGAGATCGAGGAGCCCGATGTGTCGCCGCTGGCTGTCCAGGGCCCCAAGGCGGACGATCTGATGGCGCGGGTCTTTGGCGATACGGTGCGCGATATCCGCTTTTTCCGCTACAAGCGGCTGGCCTTTCAGGGGGTCGAGCTGGTGGTGGCGCGCTCTGGCTGGTCGAAACAGGGCGGCTTTGAAATCTATGTCGAGGGGTCGGAACTGGGCATGCCGCTCTGGAACGCGCTGTTTGCAGCGGGCGAGGACCTGAACGTGCGGGCGGGTTGCCCCAACAACATCGAACGTGTCGAAAGCGGGCTTTTGAGCTATGGCAACGACATGACCCGTGAGAACACGCCTTATGAATGCGGTTTGGGCAAGTTCTGCAACTCTCCCGAGGACTATATCGGCAAGGCGGCTCTGGCCGAACAAGCCAAGAACGGACCGGCGCGTCAGATCCGGGCGCTGGTGATCGGTGGCGATATCCCGCCCTGTCAGGATGCCTGGCCGCTGCTGGCCGACGGTCGCCGGATGGGGCAGGTGGGGTCTGCGATCCATTCCCCTGAATTCGGCGTGAATGTCGCGATCGGCATGGTGGATCGCAGCCACTGGGCGCCCGGCAGCACGATGGAGGTGGAGACACCCGACGGCATGCGACCGGTTACGGTGCGCGAGGGGTTCTGGCGTTAGAAGGGGGGCGCTGCCCCCGCCGCGGCAGGCCGCGGCTCCCCCGGGATTTTTTTGGCAAGAGGAAAACACCTCTGGGAAGGAAGTGATCAGATGTTCAATGCTTTGGTGGTCGACAAGGACGAAGAGAGCGGCAAGACGCAGGCCGCAGTCAAGCAATTGTCGCTGGCGGATTTGCCCGAAGGCGAGGTAACGGTGGCGGTCGAATACTCCACGGTCAACTACAAGGACGGTCTGTGCATCGGGCCGGGCGGCGGGCTGGTGCGCAAATATCCGCATGTGCCGGGGATTGATTTTGCCGGCACGGTCGAGGCCTCGTCCGATGAGCGCTACAAGCCCGGCGACAAGGTGGTGCTGACCGGCTGGCGCGTTGGCGAGGCGCATTGGGGCGGTTACAGCCAGAAGGCCAATGTGCGCGCCGACTGGCTGGTGCCGCTGCCCGAGGGGCTGGATACCCGTCGCGCGATGGCGGTGGGCACTGCTGGCTTCACCGCCATGCTGGCGGTGATGGCGCTGGAGGATCACGGCCTGACACCGGGCCATGGGCCGGTTCTGGTGACCGGCGCCGCGGGCGGTGTCGGCTCTGTCGCGACTGCGATCCTGGCTCATCTGGGCTATGAGGTGGCCGGGGTCACCGGGCGGCCCGAGACCGCCGATTACCTGAAATCGCTGGGTGCCACCCAGATCGTGGCGCGTGAAGAGATCAACGAGACCGTGAAACGCCCGCTGGAATCCGAGACCTGGACGGGCTGTGTCGATGCGGTGGGCGGCGCCATGCTGGCGCGGGTGCTGGGCCAGATGAAATACGGCGCCTCGGTCGCCTCTGTCGGTCTGGCCGGGGGCGCGGGCCTGCCTGCTACCGTGATCCCCTTCCTGCTGCGCGGGGTCAACCTGTTGGGTATCGACTCGGTCATGCAGCCCTATGACAATCGGGTTCGGGCTTGGGAGCGGATCGCCCGCGATCTGCCGATGGACAAGCTTGAGGCGATGATCCGGCCCGCCACCCTGTCGGATTTGCCGCAGCTGGGGGCCGATATCCTCAAGGGTCAGGTCCAGGGCCGCGTGGTCGTCGACGTCAACGCCTGATCCGGTGTGAATGGTAAGAGACCCCCGGGGGAAATTCCGGGGGCCTCTCCTTGTCAGGCAGCGGCGGTTTCGAAGAAGCCCACCGAATTGCCGTCGAGGTCCTTGGCGTAAAAGAACCGTCCGGCCGGGAGCGGGATGGCGGGCGAGAGTACCTCGCCACCGGCTTCGGTCACGCGGGCCATGGTCTGTTCCAGCGCACCCTTGGCCGCAAGGTGCAGGGTCGGGCCGCGCCCGTCGCCCGCGGGTTTGCCGGGATAAAGATGCAGGGCCACGCCGGTTTCGGTATTGGCGGGTTTGAACACCGCCATCGGGTTCGGGCCGCTGGTGTCGATGCTCAGTTCTGCACCGGTGACGGTCTGATAGAACGCCAGGCTGCGCTCCATGTCGGTCACGGGCAGTTCGCCCCAGACCAGGAAATGCGCGGGTTTGTAGCTCATCGTCTTACCTCATTGCTTGCGATGAGGGCTGTATCGCCCGGCATGTAGACATATCCTGTCATCAGCGGAGTGACTTGACCCCGCCCCAGTCAGAAGGCATCCATTTGCCAGCAGAAAAGAGGGTCAAGATGGCGCTGGATATCGATTTTGTCCGCAAGCAGTTTCCCGCATTTGCCGAGCCGTCGCTGAACGGTCAGGCGTTTTTCGAAAATGCGGGCGGGTCCTATACCTGTCAGCCGGTGATCGACCGGCTGACCCGGTTCTATACCCAGCGCAAGGTGCAGCCCTATGCGCCCTATGCCGCAAGTCGGCTGGGAGGCGCCGAGATGGACGAGGCGCGGGCGCGCATGGCTGCGATCCTGGGGGTCGAGACCGACGAGTTGAGCTTTGGCCCCTCGACCACGCAGAACACTTATGTTCTGGCCCAGGCGTTCCGCCAATGGATGCAGCCGGGCGAGGCGATCATCGTCACCAATCAGGATCACGAGGCCAATTCCGGTCCCTGGCGACGGCTGGCCGAGGCGGGGGTCGATGTGCGTGAATGGCAGATCGACCCGGAAACCGGGCATCTCAACCCCGAGGATCTGGAGGACCTGCTGGACGAGACGGTGCGGTTGGTCTGTTTTCCGCATTGTTCCAACGTGGTTGGCGAGATCAACCCGGTGACCGAGATCACCGCGATTGCTCATGCCGCTGGTGCCTTTGTCTGTGTCGACGGGGTGTCATATGCACCCCACGGCTTTCCCAATGTCGGCGAGCTGGGTCCTGACATCTACCTGTTCTCTGCCTATAAGACCTATGGTCCGCATCAGGGGCTGATGGTGATCCGCCGCCCGCTTGGCGAGTTGCTGCCCAATCAGGGGCATTATTTCAACGCCGAAGTTCTGTACAAACGGTTTACCCCGGCAGGACCCGATCACGCGCAGGTGGCGGCCTGTGCGGGCATGGCCGATTATGTTGACCAATTGGCTACCCATCACGGGGTTGCCGATACCGATGCTGCGGCGCGCGGGGCGGCGGTGCACGACCTGATGCGCACGCATGAGGTGGAGTTGCTGCAACCGCTGCTCGATGCGGTGTCGGCGCGCAACTCGGTGCGCCTGCTTGGCCCGGACCGGGCCGAGGGACGCGCACCGACGGTGGCGCTGGCGCTGAACCGCCCGGCGGAGCCGGTGGCGGCGGAACTGGCGCAATACGGCATCATGGCAGGGGGTGGCGATTTCTATGCGGTGCGCCCATTGGGGGCGATGGGGGTCGATCCGACGCAGGGCGTTCTGCGGCTCAGCTTCACCCATTACACCAGCAAGAACGAGATCGCGCAGCTGATCGAGGCGCTCGACCGGGTGTTGTGATCCGGGATCGCTTTCGTCTCGTAAAACCTTTGATGAGACGGAGAATTGCGTGACCGAAACCCGACCGATCCTGTACTGGCTGCGGCGCGATCTGCGCCTTGCCGATCATCCCGGCCTGACCGCCGCCGCAGCCAGCGGGCGCCCCGTGATAGCGGTGTTCATCCATGACCAGACGGTGTCGGAACTGGGAGCGGCGCCCGCGTTCCGGCTGGGCCTTGGGCTGGCGCGGTTTGGCGCCACGCTGGGCGAGATCGGCAGCCGGCTGATCCTGCGGCGTGGCCCGGCGCTGGAGGTCTTGCAGGCGCTGATTGCCGAGACCGGCGCTGGGTCTGTCTGGTGGACCCGCGACTATACCCCCCAGGCCATCACCCGTGACAGCGCGGTCAAGGCTGCGATGAAACAGGCGGGGATCGAGGCACGCTCGTTTCGCGGCGCGCTGCTGTTCGAACCCTGGACGGTCGAGACCGGGGCAGGTGGTTTCTACAAGGTTTATACGCCCTTCTGGCGGGCGGTCAGCCAGCGCGAGGTTGCCGTGCCCGATCCCGCGCCCGCGCGCCTTCGTGCGCCTTCGACATGGCCGGGATCCGATGCGCTGTCCGACTGGCGGCTGGATGCGCCGATGCGCCGGGGCGCGGCAGTTGTTGCCCCCCATCAGGCGCCCGGAGAGGCGGCGGCGCTGGAGCGTCTGGACCGGTTCGTCGAAACAGGGATCGGCGGCTATGCCAAATGTCGCGACCTTCCCGCTGGCGAGGGCACCTCGACCCTGTCGGATGCGCTCAGCCTGGGAGAGATCGGGCCGCGCACCCTCTGGCATCGCGCGACCGAGGCAGCACGGCAGGGCGCCGCTGGTGCCGAGACCTGGATGAAGCAACTGGTCTGGCGCGATTTTGCCTATCACCTGATGTATCACACGCCACACCTGCTCAGCGACAACTGGCGTCCGGGCTGGGAGGCGTTTCCGTGGAGTGCCGAGCGAACCGATCCCGGCTTTGTCGCCTGGACGCGCGGGCGTACCGGCATATCGCTGGTCGATGCCGCCATGCGCGAGATGTATGTGACCGGGCGTATGCACAACCGCGCTCGGATGATCGCCGCAAGTTACCTGACCAAGCATCTGATGATACACTGGAAACTGGGGATGGACTGGTTTGCCGATTGCCTGACCGACTGGGATCCGGCGGCCAATGCAATGGGCTGGCAATGGGTGGCGGGCTGCGGGCCGGATGCCGCACCCTATTTCCGCATCTTCAATCCGGAGACACAGGCACAGAAGTTCGATGCCGATGGCCGCTATCGCCGACGCTGGATTGCCGAGGGTGAGAGGGAGCCTTCCGAGACGGCGCTTGCCTATTTCGACGCAGTGCCCCGCCATTGGGGCCTGCGGCCCGATGCGGCCTATCCGGCGCCGGTGGTGCCCCTAGATCTGGGGCGAAAACGGGCACTTGAGGCCTATTCCGGCGCCTTTCAGCGGGACACCGACGGAAAACTTGCCTGAGTCGGCATCGCGTCCTAACCTGTCGATCGAACCGCAACGGGGAGGGGCGGATGATCCTGACGTCAACAGAGGGGCAGGAGGGCCTGCCCAGATATTTTCCTCAGGTAATGCAGATGCTTGCCAGGATGGAGGCCGGTCGGCTCGACATTGCCTTGCCGGATGGGCGGGTGTTCCGGTCCGAGGGGGCCGAACCCGGCCCGGTGGCCCGTGTCGATATCCACGATACCGATGTGTTTGCCCGCCTGATCCGCGAGGGTGAACTGGGCTTTTCCGACGCCTACCTCGAGCAGGAATGGAGCACGCCGGACCTACGCGCCTTCATGGATCTGGTACATCAGGGCAACGAGACCGTCTATGACGGGTTTACCGGCCAGTTCCTGGCCCGTGCCTATGAACGGCTGCGATTCTGGCTACAACGCAACCACCGCAAACAGGCCAAGAAAAACATTTCGTACCATTACGACCTGGGTAATGAGTTCTACGGGCTCTGGTTGGACGAGACGATGACCTATTCCAGCGCCCTGTTCGAGACGGGGCAAGAGAGTCTGGAAAAGGCGCAGGAGGCAAAATATGCCAGCCTGATTGACGAGATGGGCGCACTACCGGGTGATCACATCCTTGAAATCGGCTGTGGCTGGGGCGGCTTCGCCGAATATGCCGCGCGCGAGCGCGGGATGCGGGTAACCGGGCTGACGATCAGTCAGGAGCAGATCAAGTTTGCGCGGGAGCGGATTGAAAAGGCGGGGCTTTCCGAGCAAGTCGAGTTCAAGTTGCAGGATTACCGCGACGAGCGTGGCAGTTATGACGGCATTGCCTCGATCGAGATGTTCGAGGCGGTGGGCGAGAAATACTGGCCGGTCTATTTCGACACGCTGCGCGCGCGTCTGAAACCGGGCAAGCGGGCGACGTTGCAGATCATCACCGTCGCGGATCGGCGCTGGGAGATCTATCGCAACGGGGTAGATTTCATCCAGAAATACATCTTTCCCGGCGGCATGCTGCCAGCACCGCGTATTCTGCGCGAGCAGGTGGCGCGGGCGGGGTTGGATTTCGTGCATTCCAAGGAGTTCGGCAAAAGTTATGACCTGACGCTTAGACGCTGGTACGAGACCTTCAACGACAAATGGGATCAGGTGGCGGAACTCGGCTTTGACGACCGGTTCCGGCGGATGTGGAATTTCTACCTCACGTCCTGTGGAGCGGCCTTTGACACCGGCACCTGCGATGTGACACAGATGACGGTGGCACGTCCGAACCAAAGCTGAGACCGATCCGCCATGCCTACAGCCGCCCGCCTTGTCGCCGCCCTTTGCCTGGCCCTGCTGGCATTTGTCGTGTCCGAACAGGTCAAGCCGCAACTGCCCGAGGGAACCGATTTCGGCTATTTCAACTGGGTGAATTCCGGGTTGGGCGTGCTTTGCGGCTGGATCGTGATGGGGCCGCGGGCGGGGCGCGGTTTCGTCGGTGGCATCAACAACGGGCTTACCGGGGTGGGGGCGTTGCTGTTCTGGGGGCTGTTCGTACACGGCGCTTACGAGATGTTCCGGTTGGCCATGCGCAATCGCTATGACGGCCCGTTCGACGCGGTACTGGCAATTTTCGAAGAGGGGGTCGAATTCGGAACCGCCCTGCTGGTGCCGCATATTTTGATAACTCTGTTGATTGGGGCGGTCCTGTCCGGCCTGGCCACCGATATTGCCTGGAAACGGTGGCGCTGACTTCATTTTCATCGAAGGATAGATACATCCCGTGAGTGATTTGTTCTTTTATGGCACGCTGCGCCACGCGCCGCTGCTGAAGCTCGTTCTGGGAGAGGCCGATCCGCTGCCGGATATCATGCCGGCCAGCCTGGCCGATCACGCGGTGTTCGGCGTCCGCGATGAGTCCTTTCCGATGATCGAGGCCGCGCCCGGTGTACGGGCCGAAGGCCTGCTGGTGCGGGGCCTGACGCCGCTGCAACTGGACCGGCTGAATTTCTACGAGGGTGGCTTCGACTACGATCTGCGCCATGTCGACGTCACCCTGGCGGACGGGTCCCATGCCGCCGCGCAGGTCTTCTTTCCGAAAGAGGGGCTCTGGACGCCTGATGCGCCATGGCAGCTGGAAGAGTGGGTCGCGCAATGGGGGCCGCTCAGCCTGCATGCGGCGGCCGAGGTGATGGATTTCCATGGCCGCCTGACCCCGGAGCAGATTGCGCGCAGTTTTCCGGCGATCCGGCTGCGCGCGGCGGCGCGGCTGGCGGCGGCGGCGCGGCCGGCCGATCCCGACCGCGATCTTGCACGCGACGTCGTGGTCGAGCGCCATGAACGGGCTTATGTGAACTATTTTGGCCTGGACGAGCTGGATCTGCGCTTTCGCCGCAATGACGGCACGATGAGCGAGTTGTTGAACCGTGGCGCGCTGGTCACCGGGCAGGTGGCCATCGTGTTGCCCTATGATCCACGGCGCGACCGGGTGCTGCTGGTCGAACAGTTTCGCGTGCCGGTCTACATGATCGGCGATCCCGCCCCGTGGATGCTGGAGGCGGTCGCCGGCATGATCGATCCGGGCGAAACCCCGGAACAGGCGGCGGAACGCGAGTTGCTGGAAGAAGCGCATCTGACGGCGCATCGTCTGGAACCGGCGGGCAGGGCCTATTCCTCGTGCGGGTCGTCGACACAATTCGCCCATCTCTTCGTCGCCCTGGCCGATATTTCCGAGGTAACCGACAGTGGCGGGCTGGAGAGTGAGGGCGAGGATATCCGCACGCATATCCTGACCTTTGATGCGCTGATGGAACTGATCGACACCCAGCAAATCAAGGATCTGGGCCTGGTGGCAGTGGCCAATTGGCTGGCGCGGCATCGCGACCGTCTGCGTGGCTGATCGCGCCCGCGCGCCGTTCCTCGCTTGAGGTCGGGGGCGCGCAGGGCTACATCGGGCGCAACAGGACAAGTTTGTGAGGGCGACATGCGTATTGCACGCGATCTGGCCGAGGCCGTTGGACATACCCCGCTGATCCGGCTGCGCCGGGTCAGCGAAGAGACCGGGTGCGAGATCTACGGCAAGGCCGAGTTCATGAACCCGGGCCAGTCGGTCAAGGATCGCGCCGCGCTCTACATCATCCGCGACGCCATCGCGCGTGGCGAGCTTCAGCCGGGCGGCACGATTGTCGAAGGCACCGCCGGAAACACCGGTATCGGCTTGGCGCTGGTCGGCGCGTCCATGGGGTTCAAGACCGTCATCGTGATCCCCGAGACCCAGTCCGAGGAAAAGAAGGACATGCTCCGCCTCGCAGGGGCCGAGCTGGTGCAGGTGCCTGCCGCGCCCTATCGCAATCCCAACAATTTCGTGCGCTATTCCGAGCGTCTGGCGCGCGAGCTGGCCAAAACCGAACCCAATGGCGCCATCTGGGCCAACCAGTTCGACAATATCGCCAACCGGCAGGCCCATGTGGAAACCACCGGCCCCGAGATCTGGGAGCAGACCGACGGCAAGGTTGACGGCTTTGTCGCGGCGGTGGGCTCGGGCGGTACGCTGGCGGGCGTGGCCGAGGCGTTGCAACCCAAGGGGGTCAAGATCGCGCTGGCCGACCCGATGGGGGCGGGGCTCTATAGCTATTACACCACCGGTGAACTGGCGATGGAGGGCGGCTCGATCGCCGAGGGGATCGGCCAAGTGCGGATCACCCGGAACCTCGAAGGGTTCAAACCCGATTTTGCCTATCAGGTGCCTGATGCCGAGGCGCTGCCTTATATCTTTGACCTGCTGCGGCAGGAGGGGCTGGTGATGGGCGGGTCGACCGCGATCAACATCGCTGGCGCGGTGCGCATGGCGCGCGAGATGGGGCCGGGTCATACCATCGTCACCATGCTGTGCGACTATGGAACCCGTTACCAGTCCAAGCTGTTCAACCCGGATTTCCTGCGCGAGAAGAACCTGCCCGTGCCCGACTGGATGACCCGAGCGCCCAGTTCGATCCCGGGCGTGTTCGAGGACGTCTGACATGAAGATGGGCCAGGTGTTGCGGTCTTTGCTCACCGCGTTGCTGCTGATGACGGCGACCGCGCTCTCGGCCCAGTTGACCGACGAGGGTCGTGCCTATTACGACCGATGGGTACGCACCGCCGAGCGCGCGGAGGAGGTTATCAAACTCAACCGTGCCTCGCAGGCCGCATTCGAGCAATTGCGAGCCGAGGTAAGATCTTACCGGGATACCTTCAACCGGGTTCGGGGCGAGAATTCGGACCGGATCAAGACGTTGGAGGCACAGATCGCAGCGCTGGGGCCCAAGCCCTCTGACGGCGAGAGCGAGGCCGAGGACATCGCCCGGCTGCGCGCGCATCTGAACGATCAACTCGCCAAGCTGACCGTGCCGCGCATCATCTCGGAAGAGGCTTATAGCCGCGCAAATGGCCTGATCAACGAGATCGACCGCATCGTGCGGGCGCGCGACACCAAGGAATTGCTCAAACGCGGGCCGTCACCGCTCAATCCCGAATATTGGCCGGATGCGTGGAAGGACTTAAATCAGGCGATGACGGCGCTGGCCAATGAGGTCGCGTTCAACATGCGCTCGGACGTGGTGCGCGAACGGCTTAAAAGCAACGGCCCGGGCATTCTGCTCTTGAGTGTCGTGGGGCTGGTTCTCCTTGCGCGAGGCCGTAGATGGTCGGAGCAGGCGGGCGACTTCCTGCGCTCGCTGGGAGGCGTCGGAACCGGTGTCTGGTCTTTCGTGGTGTCGCTGCTCAGGATCCTGATCCCCTGGGTCGGTGTCATGTTCCTGGTCCAGGCGCTTGAGATGATGGACATTACCGGCCTGCGCGGAGCACTGATGCTTGACCAGGTGCCTTATTGGGCGGCCGCGATTTTGTATTTCAACTGGATTGGGCGACAGGTCTATCTGTTCAACGCCAATACCGGTTTTCGTTATCTGAGCCAGTCGCAGGTGCGGGTGACGCGGTTGTGTGTCGACCTTCTGGCCGTGATGCTGGTGCTGCACGACCTGATCGTGCTGTTCGAGCGGCTTGAGAATATCCCTGAGGCGACGCGCGCGGTGGCCGGTTTTCCGGTGATCGTCATGACCGCGCTTCTGCTGCTCCGACTACAGCGGGTGCGTGCGCAGCGTCCGGTCAATGAAGGCACGGTGGACAGCACCGAGGCCGCGCGCGGCGGTTCGGGGTTCAGCCGAATAGTCGAGTTCTTGCGGCGTGCTCTCTACCTGCTGGGCATCGCCTCGCCGGTACTGGCGATGTTCGGCTACAACAGTGCCGCCGAGGCGCTGGTCTATCCGGCCGTCAAGACACTGGCGCTGATTGCGGTGCTGGTGATCGTCCAGCGCTTTCTGACCAATGTCTATGGTTGGCTGACCCGCAAGGGCGACGAGGCGGGGGATTCGCTCTTCTCCGTGATCCTCGGTTTCCTGCTGGCAATCCTGGCGCTGCCGCTTCTGGCGCTTTATTGGGGTGCGCGCGAGGCAGAGCTGACCGAGATCTGGTCGCGCATCATGATGGGGTTCGATATCGGCGGAGTGGTCATTTCTCCGTCGAATTTCCTGACCTTCGCGCTGGTCTTTGCCATCGGTTACACCGTCACCCGGCTGTTGCAGGGGGGTTTGCGAAATTCGTTGCTGCCAAAGACGCGGCTTGATCCGGGTGGCCAGAACGCCATCGTGGCCGGGACCGGGTATCTGGGCATCTTTCTGGCCGCGCTTTTGGCGATCACCACGGCGGGCTTCGATCTCTCCTCTCTGGCGATTGTCGCCGGTGCGCTGTCGGTCGGGATCGGTTTTGGTCTTCAGACCATCGTGTCGAATTTCGTCTCCGGTATCATCCTGCTGATCGAACGGCCGATCTCCAAGGGTGACTGGATCGATGTGAACGGGAAAATGGGCTATGTGCGCGACATTTCGGTCCGCTCGACCCGGATCGAAACCTTTGACCGCACCGATGTGATCATCCCCAACTCGGACCTGATCAGTGGCAGCGTGACCAACTATACCCGTGGCAATACGGTGGGCCGCGTGATCGTACCGGTGGGCGTGGCATATGGGACCGACACCCAGAAGGTCGAAGCGGTCCTGCGCGAGATCGCCGAGGCGCATCCGATGGTGCTGGCCAATCCTGCCCCCAGCGTGGTGTTCCAGCGCTTTGGCGCGGATTCGCTCGATTTCGAGATCCGGGCGATATTGCGCGACGTGAACTGGGCATTGTCGGTCAAGTCCGACATGAACCACGAGATCAACCGACGATTCGTGGAAGAGGGGATCGAGATACCCTTTGCCCAGCGTGACATCTGGCTGCGCAATCCCGAGGCGCTGACCGGGAAAGCTGCGGCAAAACAGGCTGCGGTCGAGCCGACGACCGAGACCCCGCCTGCCATGCTGACCGAGACCGACATGGATGGAGGCACCGGAGATGACTACTGAACCGCTGTTCATGCAGGACGCCTATCGGCGCGAGGCCCCGGCGCGGGTAACGGGCCTGACCGAAGAGGGCGGTGTGATCCTTAACCGTTCGTTGTTCTATGCCACCGGCGGCGGCCAACCCGGTGACAGCGGGTGGATCCGCTGGGGCGGGGGTGAGATGGCGGTCGAAACGGCGATCAAAGCGGGCGACGGCGCCATCGCGCTGATCCCGGCCGAGGGTGCGATGCCGCCCGCCGTGGGAACCGAGGTGTCGCAGCATCTCGACTGGGACCGCCGCCACGCCCACATGCGAGTCCATACCGCGCTTCACCTCCTGTCGGTGGTCATCCCACTTGAGGTTTCAGGCGGCGCGATTGCGGCCGGTAAAGGGCGGCTTGACTTCAACATGCCCGATGCGCCCGAGGACAAGGAAGCGCTGGAACAGGCGTTGCAGGCGCTGATCGACCGCAACTTGCCGGTGACCGAGGACTGGATCACCGATGAAGAACTCGATGCCAACCCGGCGCTGGTCAAGACCATGTCGGTCTCGCCGCCGCGCGGCAGCGGTCGGGTGCGGCTGGTGCGGATTGGGCAGGCGGACGATCAGGTCGATCTGCAACCTTGTGGCGGGACCCACGTGGCCCGCACCGGGGAGATCGGGACGATCCGGCTGGGCAAGATCGAAAAGAAGGGCCGCCAAAACCGCCGCGTCTATCTGCATCTGGACGGTTAGCGACAAAGGGAAAAAGCCCCTTGCAAATCTCGGCCCGATGGTCGAAATACGCCGTCACGGACAGTTGGCCGAGTGGTCGAAGGCGCACGCCTGGAAAGTGTGTAGGCGGGGAACCGTCTCGAGGGTTCGAATCCCTCACTGTCCGCCATATAGCATTGAAATTATTGGTTAAATTTAAGATTGGCGAACTATACCCGCCAAAAGGCCCGCCAAATAGTTTTCGCTTGGATGCTACTCTGTGCGACATCTGGTTCCAGAAGCGGGGTAGCTTGTATTTTGCACCAAGGTCGCTTCACCCCCCCACCCCCTTTTTCGCGGATGATATTTCGCATGCGCCTATCGCGCGGGTTGCCGCCTTGAAGGCCCCAGAGATTTGACCCCCCCCTTAGCTTGCGCGCCTTGTGGATTTCATCGCGGCCGTGGCCTATACTCTGATCGAGACCGCCCGCATGAATGGCGTCAATCCTAATGCATGGCTCACTTGGGTCTTTGAGCGCATGCAAGACCACAACTCAAAACGCATCGAAGACATGATGCCATGGAACTTCCAACAAAAATAATCAACCGTAGTCACACCGGACGCATACAGACATGATGGATTTTGCCGTAATAGATGTTGAAACCGCCAACCCTGACTATGCATCAATCTGCTCTGTGGGAGCGATACGCTATCGCAACGGCCTTCCTACGGACGAATTTTACACCTTGGCAAATCCTCAAGGTGATTTCTGGAATACCTATATCCACGGCATTAGCGCGCAAGACGTGAAACACTCCCCTCTAACGGGGGAAGCGTTGACGATGTTGCGAGAATGGCTAGGCGAGGACGCGAGTCGGGTAGTCTGCCATATGCCTTTTGACCGAACAGCTACTCGGAAAGCAGCCGAAGCGCACGGCATTGACTGGTCATCCCTCAAATTCCATGACAGCGCCCGTGCAGTGAAACTCGCTTGGGATGAATATCGCCAAAAGGGCTACAGCCTAGGAAAAATAACCAAAGTTCTAGGAATCGAGTTCGAGCATCACAATGCGCTTGCAGACGCAAAAGCAGCGGCGCAAGTCCTGATGAAGGCCGCAGAACGCCTCTCCATTAGCCAAGACGAGCTTTTCGAAAAAATCTCGATGGATGCTGCCGCAATGCGGCGCAGAGCCTACCATCAACGAAGTTTAGAAAAACCTGAGATCAACCCTGACGGCGAGTTCTTCGGGCAAGCCATTTGCTTTACCGGAACGATGAACATTGTCCGTTCAGAAGCAATCGCGCTTGCTGCTTCTGTTGGTTTCGAAAACAAATCAACTGTCGGAAAGAATGTAACAATTCTTGTTAGCGGTGACGCCGACCCTTCTAAATTCGCAGCAGGACAGGACAAATCAAAAAAGCTGCAGGACGCCGAAAAGAAAATAGCGAGCGGACAAGAACTGCGAATTATTACCCCCGAAGATTTCGCGGCAATGGTGGAATAGAGACCTAGCGCTGATGCCTCGCCCTCAAAGAAGCATGACCCGGGCCTGTTTTTAGATGGATTTTAGATGGAGCGGACGTTCGTGCAATCTGCAGGTTACTTGGGGAATGCGGGGTAAGGGCAAGGCTTGCGGCGACAGTTGCATCTCGAAATCCTATACCTGTGGCAAGGGGCCGGGGTGTGCTTGTAACGGCTAGCTTGAGTACTTGAATACGCTTGCAACTTCGTGCCAGTTGTTCACCCTATCGAGCATTGACGATCAACTATTTTCTACCTTCCGAGGTGTTTGTTAAGTAGATTGAGGGATAATCCTCCCCGTTTTAACGGGGCGCGACCGTAGAACTCACGCGGCCATTTTCAGCTTCATGGCGGGTGTAACCCCGCCGATGCCCATGTTGGGGCGTTCGTTGTTGTAGGTCCATAGCCATTCGGTGGCGATCTGCTGCACCTCCTCGATGGTTTCAAAGATGTAGAGGTCCAACCATTCGTGCCGGACCGTCCGGTTGTAGCGCTCGTGGCCGCTCGACTGCGGGCAAGGTTGGCAGGAACACATATCGCGGTAAATCGCGAGGGAAGTTCTAGTAGCGATTTCTGCGGGGCGCTCGGGCAGGCGCATGCCTGCCCGAGTCTTGATATGCGGTCCCTAGCCTCAGACCAAAGGCAGGTCCCAGATCCGCACATCCTGATCGTCGAACCGGAAGTATTCCACGTCGATCAGGCTGTCGTTGCCATCCGGGCCAACAACCGTCACGCGGTTATCGGCGGTCCGTGTCAGGGTGTAGTCGGCCAGATCGCCATCGAACAGCGCATAGTCCGAAGACCCACCACCATCGATGGTGTCATTGCCGGCGCCCCCCTTGAGATAGTCGATATTGCCGTATCCGAACAGGAAGTCGTCCCCATCGAGACCCGAAAGCTGGTTCCGGTCGGCAGAACCGGTCAGATGGTCGCC